>CAZBYM010000242.1:0-6462 GCA_964495745.1 uncultured Chryseobacterium sp.
ATACTGCCAACGCTTTGTATCAGCAATCATATCCTGTGAGCGTAATCATGCACCTTGACAGTAATCTTACGAATCCTGCATTGTCGTTCGACATTGAATTGCCAACAGCCGATCAGGGAATTCAAGAGACGGTAAAGAGTTACACGCAATCTGAATTGGAAATGAATCGTCAGGTTCTTTCATTGATGGTATTGAATAGCTTCATGACACCTGCGGAATTCCGTGAGGGTGGCGATGGTGCGAATGAAGTTGGAGGTGCAACATCAACTCTGCTTAGTAATTTCGTTTCCGGAACATTGAACAATTGGTTATCGCAAATCAGTGATAACGCGAACGTGAAATTGAAGTATCGTCCGAATGAAGATATGAGCTTGCAGGAGTTGAAACTCTATCTCGGAACTCAAGTGTGGAATAACAGAATTACAATCGACGCTGCTGGTTCAATCGTAAACGCGAGCCAGACTCAAGTTCAAGGCGGATACAATCAATATGTTGACGTGAACGTCGAATACAAAGTAACTCAAGATGGGAAAGTTCGTCTGCGCGCATTTAATCGTGGCAATGAAAGTTCGGGAATCAGTCAGGGCGCGCAGCACACGCAAGGCGCCGGACTTTTCTACCGGGAAGAGTTTGAAACCTTCGGCGAATATTTTGCGAGAGTGAAGGAAAATCTTTCGAGCGATAATCCGAATCGTGCTAAGAAGGAGGAAGAGAAGAAGCGTAAAGAGGAAGAAGAGAAGAAAAAGGCGGATACTATGCAACCACCACCTCCGGTACAGCAGGATACGATTCCGAAGGATACGATAAGACCGATTAACTAGTGCTGTGTTTTTGATTTGTGGGCTTCAATATCTTTGATTCTGGCCTGCGGCCGACCTTACACGGCGAGCAGCGAAAAGGCGGACGTACTAATCCCACGCGGTCACGGAGAGATCGCTTAAGCGATCCGCCGCGTCGCGTGGGTTGTGGATGGTAACTAGTGCCGTGACGCCGTTCGCCGTGTAACGCCTGCCTGTCCGGTAGGCAGGCCCACCGCAGGTGCCACAATATGTTTTGTGACTTATATAGTAAGTATAATTTAATGAAAAACTTAGCGACAATTCTTCTGTTAGTTTCATCCGGTATTGCAATGGCTCAGCCCGGAGAAGCCTTCGCATTGCGTAAACAAATCTATAGTGATTATTACGACACGCTTGATCTCGCGAAGTATACGTTTAAGCTAAACACATTGGTTGTATTTCAAAATGGATATGAGATGACCACTGTTTTTTTTATGAATATTTTTCGTTCGCAAAAACGCACCGACACAACGCAAACGGGAAAGGCAAAATTTCTCGATGATGTGATAGTGATGCAACAGAAAGTATTCGAAGGAATGGATCAGGGAATTGATACAACAACTGCTTTCAAGTTGGAATTTCTGAAACACAAGCAAAATAGTCTGACGCCATATTTCAATGAAGGATATACTCGCCTTGAAGCAGAAGCCCTTCCTGAATTCAAATATGCTATGCGACAATATTACGATGGAATCATTCTGTTTGAATTGATGAACAAGGAAGTCTGGAAGAAGGGGAATTCAGATAATGAAGCGTTACGAAATTTCTACAACGAGCATCTCGCATTGTACCAAGGTCAAACATTCGAAATCTCAAGAACAAAAGTGGTTCATGATTATCAGGCGGAACTTGAAAAACAATTGATTGCAAAGTCTGCGAGTAAGTTTCCGTGCAAGATCAATGTGGAGTTGTTGGGAAGGTTGTAGATACAGCAGACTGTCGACTGCTACTGCCCCCCAGTTCACTTCTTCCTATCCTGCTCAATCCTTCTATCCAACACCGTCTTCAGCCCTTTATCATCCAAACGCTTCGCGATGATTTTCTTATTCGCATCGAGTACGTATAACGTTGGAGTGCTGTACACGTCGTAGTAGAATTTTGCTGTTGCGAGTTCCTGCGAATCTTTCGCACGCACATCTTTCCACGTGTGTTTGTGTTCCCTGATGTATTTTTTCCAGGTCGGATAATCTGCTTCTGAATAAATCGCGTACACTTCAACAGAAATACCGACTTTTTTCAGGGAATCTGTGTAAACTTTTATCGCAGGAATTTCAGTTTTGCAATGACCGCAAGTAGGATCCCAGAAAACAAGAATGGTGTACGTCGCTTGAATTTTTCCAAGCTCAACAATTTTGCCCGAAGAATCCTGCAAAAATAAATTCACCGCTTGATTTCCAATCAAAGTATATTTTACCTGCTTCGCGCGATTGACAATCTTCGTTTCGTTTTCTTTCGTCAACCACCAGCATTTTCCTTTCGCGTGATTGTTCTCTACGATGCTTACGAAAACTGCATCAAATCCCATGATCTTGGACGATTCAAAATTGTACGTCAGATAACTCAATGTGTAACGATACAATTCATCATTCTGCGATGTTTGATCAATCAACCAGTTTATTTGCAATGCTAAAGTATCAGGATGCTGAGGAACAACTTTGTCGACCCAGAATTTCATTTTGTTGTAATAAACAGGAGTTCGAATCAAGCGTTCATCCGTGAAATCCATTCCGTCCCAATAATGCGTGCGGTAATTCCAATAACTGAATGAACTGTCAATGGTTCCATTTGCTTTCTTCGGACATTTATCCAACGGAATTCCATCCGGTTCATCCATCAAGCGAAGCACTTTCGACATGAAAAAAGTTGGATACTTGATTGGATATGCTCGCTTGTAAGCCTTCACCGAGCTGTCAATCTTTGCAATCTGATTATTGATCAACTTAACAGAGTCCTGATTGTTGCGCGCTTTTGCTTTCTCGAGTGCAGCACGAAGCGGTTCAACTTTTTTTCCTTGCTCATTCATGTAACGTTGATGCTCATAAAAGGCAATGTTCTCTTTCGAACCTGTCACTTTTATCGTTTCAACAATATTGTTGGTGTCGGGAAGTTCAATTGAGAATTTTTGTTCTTCTGCAAGAATGATTTCAAAATGTCGTGTACTTGGAAAAACAACAATGTAAATTCCGCCTGGAGCAGCAGAGTCGGCTTGAAAATGAACGTTACCGTTAGCATCGCATTTCGCTGTGTCCAAAACACGATTTTGGTTCGCGTAATAATGCGCAAGTAAAACATTTCCGCTTTTTAGCCCGTTAATATGAATTTTCATATCCAGATTCTGCTGATTCTTGCTAATCGGATAATGTTTGCCTGGAGGATTTCCCACAGGCTTGGTATCAACAACCGGCGCAGGTTTTGGTTCAGGTTTAGCAGGTGCAGGCTTGGCCGGAACTGGCTTTGGTGCAGGAGGAGTTTGTGCAAAGACTGCGATAGAAAGTAAAAATGCAGTAACGCTAAGAGTAAAGTACTTCATAACTTGTGTTTGTCCGGATTCGAAATTAAGGATTGCCACCCAAATGTCTCAAAAATCGCGCCGAATTTAACGTCCTTTGGCAAGTGAGACAACATTTCTCCTTACACTCAAATAATTGAAAGTGAGGAAGAAAATGAACAATGCAAGTGCCGTGATCGCAATGCTGTTGTCGATTCCTGAATGTAAAGGGAAGCCTTTTGCTGTTGCAACCGCCCCAACCCACATCTTGATGAAGAATACGCAGGTCAATGCCGTTAGCATGAGAACACTGAATATCATGACATAAAACTTCATGTATTTCATGATTAGTGCTCGTGGACTGTATCCAATAAACACAAGCGTTTGAATTTCATACGATGACTTTGCAATGATGAGTTGCGAATACAATAGAAAAATCATGAGTGAAAGAAAAATGATGATCGAGCCTAATCCAACACAAACATTCATGATCATGTTTAACACTGAATTCAATTTGCTGTTGCGCAAACTTTCCTCGCTGGTTTCGTATCCGTTCTCACTGAAGAAATCGACAAGCTGAGTAGTAGCTGCGCCTTTGCACCGAATAATCACACGATTTGGAGCGAATTGTCCGGGCTCAACATTGGCGAATTCTTTGTTCGCATATTCTACAAATGATTTCGGTGCAAGAATCGTATTGATACGCTCAGTGAATCCGACAACTTTTCCTTTGTAGATGATTCGACCTTTGGGAGTGGTGAGAATTACTTTGAAAGTGGCCAGCCCAATCATGTCTTCCGTCATTGGTGGAAGATTTTGCGTTGGAGCAAATCCGAAATTGTACAGCTTGATGTAATCTCTTGGAAAAATAATTGGTATCAATGAATCTTGCGGATTCCACGTCCAACGACTTTTCGAAACTTCGGTAAATTCATCCGGAACAGCTTCGAAAAATAGATCGGTGTACATTCCCGGAATTCCGGAAATACCTTCTTCGCCCAGGCTGATTCCAACTTTGAATCTACTCGCTGTTAGTGGAGCAACATCCATCACGCCTTCAATTGCGGCAAGTTTATTGATTTCTTCTTCTGAAAATCCTTTTTGTCCGCCAAACAAAGTATTGATTACACTCACTTGTTTATTGATGACTAGAAATTGCGGTTGATTAATATCACTTGAACCGTTGATGAGCCGATCAAAATCGAAATACAATTGCATGGAACCAAGAAGAAGAATTATTCCAACAAGCGAACCAAATACAGCTCCCGCAAGAAAGCCAAATCGTTGATGAGAAAAGAGAAGTTTGTTTACCATATCATATCGAAATTGTATGGTTAAACGGGAACATTTCTGAATGACCAAGACTTGTCATGAGTAATCCGGCATTGTTCTTCTTGCACTGATTCATGATGAGTTCAACTGCTTTGCGCGAATTGTCTTCATCGAGGTGACTGAAAGGCTCATCAAGTAATATAAACTCGAATGGTTGAGCAAGTGAACGAATTATAGCTACGCGTTGCTGTTGTCCGAGCGATAGTTGTCCGCAAGGTGCATCCAGACGATGTGCAACGCCAAGTTGTTCTGCCATTGAACGAATTTCTTCTTCGGTCAGAACATTTTTCAACTGATTTTTAATCTGAATATTCTGCAATGCAGTTAAGGCCGGGAACAAACGTAAATCCTGAAATACAGCGGAAAGTTTGTTCGTTCTCAATTCAGACCATTTCTCAATAGAGAAAGTTGAAATATCGTCGCCATTCATGTACACTTTTCCTTCGTAATCGCGACGAACTCCATACAACAGTGAAAGTAAAGTGGTCTTTCCTGTTCCTGAAGGGGCTTGTGCAACTATAAATGAATTTCCGTCCAGGTCAGTATCTTTTCTCCACAACGATTTCTCAGAAAGCGGACTGTCTGCGAGCGGAATCGGAATTACGTGATCAAGTCGAAACTTCATTCTTTCGGAGCTGCATACTTGATGAGACGTACCAATGAATTTTCTTCACTATCCGGCATGACAAAATGAAAACTTGATCCTGTTGCTACTGATTCAAATTTCACAGCGGACAGAATATCTGACATGTTCACGTACGACGCAAGATCTTCACGACTCAAAAGCGGACTCTCCGGAGCGAGTAGAAGAGGAGGCATGTGCGATTTATCGAAATCCATCCAGAAAGAAAATGGCTGATTCGGAACTTTTGAAGCGTAGTCTGCCGGCAGTTTTCCGGGTAATTTTCCTTCTTTGGCAATTGCTTCAGCGCAGAGATAATCATTGGTAATAACGAGATGATTGGATTTGACAACTGCATAAACAACCAACTCGATTCCCGGTGCTGCCCAGAATTCCTGTCCATCTGCGCCAACTTGTTTCTTCATACCAATCATGCTGAGCATATTATTTGCCTTCTGCTCATTGGTAATTCCCATGCTGATGGTTGTAATAGGAACTTCAATGCTCAGCATCGCTTTGAAAAAATCGCCGACTTCTCCTGCATCTTCAATTGGGCCCATCATGGATTGAGTTTCTTTCTGCACTCGCGGGTCAGTTTTGAAAATATCCTGATAATCGGAAACGCTTGCCACAATTGTGCCGGTAAACAACTCTGCCATTTCAGCCTGCGTCATTCCTAATGAACCCGTAATTCCTTCTATGTTGGGTGCCATTGCAGGATCACTTGATGCAGCAGACAATAATGTTTTCACATCAAGATTTAATCCCAAAAATAAAATTGGATCTTTTATTCCCAGCATTTGCAATTCAGTTGCAGGAAGTCCTTCTTTCTTCATCATCGGAGTTGATTGATCACCGGAAGTAGAATATTCAGTCACAATTTCATTCTGTTCAAAGCGAACAATAAATTCGCTAGTGCCTTCGCCCATTCCTACCAATGAGAGCGCAGATGTTTCAATGTTAAGTCCGCTTAAACGTTTGTTGTCGGTGAAAAGTCCGGCATCAAAAGTTTTCGCATTAAACGTCATGAAGGCTTCATTCGTTTGAATAGATAGTTCTTCATTGAGTGCAATAATTTTTTCTGCGTAGGCACGGACATCCAATTCATCAACCGCAACAAAAACTGCAGCTTCGTTGTTCCAGATTAGGCCACGCGTTTCGTCAATGTCGAGATAAGAAAA
>CAZBYM010000243.1:0-6452 GCA_964495745.1 uncultured Chryseobacterium sp.
TTATGCACTTTTTTTACAAACATCGGAACTGCGGCGCTTAACACGGCGAACGGCGTAGCGGCGTTTCTTGATTTCACAACCTACGCGTTACGGCGGATCGCTACGCGATCTGCTCCCCGACTGATCGTGGGCTTAGCACTTCACATGCTTTTTTCGCCGCTCAGAGCCTGGCCTGAGGAATCGAAGGGTGTAAAGCCCGCCGCAGACACATCGATCGACTTTGTGAATTATTCACCAATTATCAATTCGGTGAACATTAAGGAATCATATTTCTCACTCGCAACAATAGATCGCTTTCGCGATCCGCCGTATCGCGTGGGCTAAGTACATCCCGCTTTTTTCGCCGCTCGCCGTGTAAAGCCCGCGGCAGGCGCATCAATTCAGAGAAATTCATTTTCCCAAGCAAATCTGGTTTCTCCGATTTTTTTCTTGCACAATACTCCTATCTCCTGTCCATTATCTCCCGTCTATTCCGTACCTTTGAATCCCGGTTACCAGTTGGTTTTCCTATGAGTTCAACTAAGTACATCTTTGTAACCGGGGGTGTTTCCTCTTCTTTAGGTAAGGGTATTATCTCCGCTTCTTTGGCCAAACTTTTACAGGCTAGAGGCTACACTGTGACCATACAAAAGCTGGATCCGTACATCAATGTCGATCCTGGAACTCTGAATCCATACGAGCATGGAGAATGTTATGTAACGGACGACGGAGCAGAAACAGATCTTGACTTAGGACATTACGAGCGCTATCTGAACGTAACTACTTCTCAAGCGAATAACGTTACAACCGGACGGATTTATAAAACCGTTATTGAGAAAGAACGTCGTGGGGATTATCTTGGAAAAACTGTTCAGGTAATTCCACATATCACGGACGAAATCAAACATCGAGTTCGTCAACTTGGAAATACCGGACAATATCAAGTGATCATTACTGAGATCGGCGGAACTGTTGGTGATATCGAATCGCTACCATACATCGAAGCTGTTCGTCAGTTGAAATGGGAAATGCCGAAAGATGTTTTGGTCATTCACCTTACACTGATTCCTTTTCTTACCGCTTCAGGAGAATTAAAAACTAAACCTACTCAGCACTCCGTAAAAATGTTGCAGGAGTTTGGTATTACTGCTGATGTGCTTGTCTGCAGAACTGAACATGCTCTCAATTCCGACATCAGAAGAAAACTTGCTTTATTCTGTAACGTAGAAAGCGGTGCAGTTATAGAAGCGCGTGATGCGAAAAGCATTTATGAAGTTCCGCTTTTGATGGAGAAAGAAAAACTCGATCAGGTTGTACTTCAGAAATTGGGATTATCACTCGACAAAGTTCCTGATCTGGATCGCTGGAGAGATTTCGTTCATAAATTGTACAATCCACAAAAAGAAGTTTCTATTGGGCTTGTTGGAAAATACATAGAGCTGAAAGATTCGTACAAGTCAATCGCGGAAGGATTTATTCACGCCGGCGTTGCGAACGATTGTAAAGTGAATGTTCAGTGGATTCATTCTGAAAGTTTGAATGAAGAAAATGTAAAAGAGAAGCTGAGCGGTCTTGCAGGAATTTTAGTTGCTCCCGGATTTGGTCATCGCGGTATCGAAGGAAAAATTGCTGCAATACGTTTTGCACGAGAAAACAATGTTCCGTTTTTTGGAATTTGTTTGGGAATGCAATGTGCAGTAATCGAATTCGCACGAAATGTACTTGGATTGAAAGGAGCACATTCAACAGAAATGGATCCGGCAACTCCACATCCTGTAATTGATTTACTGGAAGCGCAAAAGAAAGTAACGCACAAAGGCGGCACGATGCGACTTGGTGCTTATCCGTGTGAGATCGTAGAAAACACACTTGCATCTGCAGCATATCAAAAGCACGTGATCTACGAACGTCATCGTCACCGTTACGAATTCAACAACGAATATTTACGCGACTTCGAAAAACATGGAATGATCGCAACAGGAATTAATCCTGAAGGCGGGCTCGTTGAAATCGTAGAGATTAAATCACACCCCTATTTTATTGGTGTGCAATTCCACCCGGAATACAAGAGCACGGTAGAAAATCCGCATCCGTTGTTTGTGGGATTTGTGAAGGCGGCTGTGGGTATTAAAACCAGTGCTGCCACTCAAAAAGCATAAAAAAACAAACCTTCCGGGGTTACAGAAGGTTTGTGTGCAGGGGTTAATAAGGGTTACTGGTATTCACAGGTTTGCCGCCCGATTCAAAGTCTTTCCACCAATTTACGCAGGCTTCGCACGAAAGTTTCATTTGATTAGTGAATGGCCAGTATCGCTTAGGGAACGGTCGCGAAAGGCGAATCTGCGAATTCTCCGGATTCTCCGGATTTCAGTATTGTATCAGTTTCAAATATTTTCCTGTGCAACAAAAAATAGGAACGCGCCCTTCGACAGGCTCAGGACTCGGATCAATCGGATTTTCGCGCCGCGCCCGAATGGCGAGGGCGGGCGGGGATTGTTTAATGACGCCAATCCGCCTTGGTAGAACTTAATCCGTCACGATCCATTTTTGATCCGCGTGGCGGATCATCCGCGAAAATCAGCTCAATCCGCGCCCTATGCGTAGCGTAGGGTCCGCGTTCCCATTAAAATACGACGATTGCACCATCATTTAACACAAGATGCGAACTGTTTTAACCGATATCCGTCACTCGGCGGATCGATGGATTTTCGCGGATCATGTGTCAAGTAGTGTGGAGCATTTTGATCAAACCGCGACACTGCCAGAATTACGAACCGGGTAGTAGAAGTCAAACGAGCTTCTCGATCTCCAGAAACTCCTTTTCAGTGATTTCTTCTGCAAAATCATGGTAATCATGAAGTAAATCAGATAGCATGTTACGCTCTGGAAGAATCTTGACATCGTGCATTGAAATCAAATAACGCGAACCAATTTTCCGGATCTCAACGAAAGAATCGCTTGCTGTTATCTTGAACCAGGAAAGTTCATTCTTGTACTTACGAAAAACTGGATAACTCATCGGTTGTTTCAGCTCAAAATCACACGATCCGTCGCGTGCATCAATTAGATTTGTGTAAAGATAAGATCGTGCACACATTTCTCGGTAACGTAGCGGATTTCGTTCTGAAACATCACAAAGATGCGTCCAACCTTTGTATTGTTCTTCCTGGACGTCGCGCCGGACTTTTTTTGAAAGAAGAATTAGTTGCACGGATTGATTCTCCTACTTGGGCGCCGACAATTATTTCGATCGAAGAACTTTTTTTCAAACTCAGTAAGTTCGAGAAAGCTGACGATTCAGAATTGTTAATGTCGTTGTACAATCTTGTCAAGAAAACTCCCGGTCATACCGACGAGCCATTCGATGGATTTTGCAAATGGGCTCCGGCACTTCTTGCTGACTTCAATGATGTTGATGCATGGCTTGCTGATCCAAAACAATTGTTTACCAATCTCAGCGACATCAAAGTGATTGAACATTGGAGCTTAGGTGAACCCGATCTTACCGATTTTCAGAAGAAATATCTTCAATTCTGGAATCATATTTCAAACTGGTATTACCAATTGCGCGATGCCACATTAAAAGAAAACAAAGCGTGGAGTGGATTGGCCTATCGCCATGTTGCGGAAAATATCTCAGCAGTAACTGAACAATCTCCGTGGAAACATTTTGTTTTTGCAGGATTCAACGCCTTGAGCTCATCCGAAGAAAAATTATTTTCGACGCTTAGCGAAAGTGGTAAAGCAGATATTCTCTGGGACGCCGACCGCTATTATCTCGAAGATAATGTGAATGAAGCCGGGAAATTTCTCCGCCGGAATAAACAAAAACTCTTTGGAGCAAAAAATAATTCAGTTCGCGATTTCCAACACGTGCACGATGATTTTGTAACAACTCCAAAATCAATTACCCTGATCGCAGCGGCACGTAGCGTATCGCAGGCACGAGCAGTTGCCGGATATCTTGAAAAAGAAGGCGTGAATTTTATTCCGAGTGAAACTGCAATAGTTCTTGCCGACGAACAATTGTTGATGCCCATGCTCAATGCAATTCCTTCGCGTTTCACAGATGTGAATATCACCATGGGTTATCCCATGCGCAATACGCCGGTATATTCACTTCTCATCATTCTGTTTTCACTTCAGGAAAATGCAGCGCGATTCAATATCTATTCTACGAATGGCGACTTGAAATTTTATCATCATGACGTAATTCGTCTGATGCGCCATCCTTACATCATTGCAAGTACTGCCAAGCCTGAAAAACTTATTAAAGTCATTCAGAAAATAGGTCAAGGCAATATGACGTTTATTACCTGGAAAAGAATTCAGGAGTTAGCGGGTGGTGAATTAAATCAGAATCTTGCCGATCTGTTTTCCCCTTGGAAAACTTCTGAAGACGCGCTGAACAGAATACAAGCTACAGTGCATCAACTTCAAGCAATTTTCTCTGCGAACATTCAGGAATACGCACTTGATGTTGAATATGTCTATCAACTTCATCTTGCAGTAAACCGAATCAGTTCATTGTTTTCGAAATGGCCGGGATTCAGTGAAATATCTTCCGCGAAGAATTTACTGATCCAGATATTTGGTGCTTCTTCTATTCCGTTCTCCGGCGAACCATTACACGGAATTCAAATCATGGGAATGCTTGAAACTCGCGCTCTTGATTTCAAAAATGTGATCATTGTTTCTGCCAATGAAGGAATTCTTCCAGCCGCTTCTTCCAAACATTCATTCATCATGCATGATTTGAGAAAAGCATTTGGTTTACCGATGTACAACGATCGCGACGCCGTTACTGCCTATCACTTCTACAGTACTTTGCAACGCGCCGAAAATGTTTGTCTGGTTTACAATACCGATCAGGAAGCTCTTGGCGCTAAAGAGAAAAGTAGATACATAACTCAATTGCAATTCGAGCTACCGAGAGTAAACAAGAATGTTCATTTCAATTCGTTAATTGCAGGTGCAGAACTTCACGCTGCTTCTGTTAGCGATGAAATTTCAATTCCTTCCTCACCGGAAATAATGGAACTGATTCTTGCTCGCGGACAAAAAGAAAAAGGTTTTTCACCTTCCCTGGTCAATACATTTCGTGAATGCAAACTGAAATTTTACCTGCGCTATGTTGCAGGATTGAGAGAGGAAGATGAAGTTGATGAATCAGTGGATCAAAATACGCTGGGAACCATTATTCACAAAACTCTTGAAACGCTTTTCATCCCATTCTTGAACATCAATCTGGATGCAAGCCACCTTCAAACTATCAAAACAAAAATTGCAGCGACCTGCAAAGCTGAATTCAAGAAACTTTTTAAAGATGAAGAATCTGAGGGAGGGAAAAATCTTTTGGCGATAAATGTTGCACAACGGTACATTACACGATACATCGATCAGGAAATAACACGTATTGAGAAATTAAATCAACGTGGAATTTCAACAACAGTTCTCGAGCTGGAGAAAACCTTGCAGACAAAATTCAGTGTCGGTGAAAAAACAATTACTTTTTCTGGTCAAGCGGATCGTATTGACCAATCAGGTAACATGATCCATCTTGCCGATTACAAAACCGGACTGGTAGAAGACAAGGACATTAAGATCAAAGCTTGGACAGATTTTTCCGAAACCGACAAATTGGGCAAAGCATTTCAGTTGATGATGTATGCGTGGCTGTATTTGAAATCAGAAGATTCTTCAGCAACGGTGAAACCAGGAATTATTTCGTTTCGCAAACTGAAAGACGGATTTCTTCATCTGAAAACACCTTCGGGAGATGAAATTACAAAGGGTAATCTTCAAGAGTTTGAGGAAATATTG
Organism: uncultured Chryseobacterium sp.; assembly: GCA_964495745.1. Lineage (GTDB taxonomy): Bacteria > Bacteroidota > Bacteroidia > Palsa-965 > Palsa-965. The sequence continues at coordinate 5,803 of CAZBYM010000243.1, forward strand.
GTTGCATTGACATCAGAAATGGTTGACGGGAAAACTGTATTTTCACAGACGGAGAATTACAAACTATGCACGTATTGTGAGTTCAATCAGATTTGCAGAAGAAACTAAATAGATTCCAGTTATCAAAAACAGAAAATCCACATGAGTTATTCTTCACTCGAACAATGTCTACTTGATCTTGAACAAAACAAGATGCTTGTTCGCGTAAAAGAAGAAGTTGATTCTAATCTGGAGATGGCGGCAATTCACATGCGCGTCTCCGAAGCGGGCGGTCCGGCATTATTGTTTGAGAATGTGAAAGGATGTTCGTTTCGCGCTGCATCAAACATTTTTGGGACGAAAGAAAGAGTGGCATTCATCTTTCGTGACGGAATGAAAAAAGTTCAGCGCATGGTTCAGGTCAAATCTGATCCGGCGGCCATTCTCCGGAAACCATTTAGTAATCTTGATGTGCCGTTCACTGCATTAAAAGCATTGCCGAAAAAAATAAATAGTTCGCCTGCGCTGTTCGGAGAAACAACAATTGATCATTTGCCTTTAATCAAACATTGGCCAATGGATGGTGGAGCTTTCGTTACACTTCCAATAGTTTATACTGAAGCTATTGATCAACCGGGTGTGATGCAATCGAACATCGGGATGTACAGAAT
>CAZBYM010000244.1:0-6444 GCA_964495745.1 uncultured Chryseobacterium sp.
AGCTAACACCGCAGCGCCACCAAGCATCGCAGGAAAGAGCAACCACTTTACTTTTGTTTTCTTTACTAGAGCGTATAGTGCGAAAATTCCACCTTCACCTTTATTATCGGCTTTCAGTGTAAGGAAAATGTATTTGATCGTAGTTTGGAGTGTGAGTGTCCAAATGATACAAGACAATCCTCCCAAGACAACTTCCGCATCGATTGCAGAATTCTTTCCTACAATTGCTTTGAGTACATAAAGCGGAGAAGTTCCAATGTCACCGTAAATGATTCCAAGAGTTACAAGCAGTCCGGCAAGCGTGAGCTTGCTATGCATTGATTGGTGACCTCCATTTGTTGACATAGGGTACTGAAAACGAACGGACAAAGGTATGTAGTTTATAGGCGCTAAATCGAAATAGGAATAAATATTGATCGGGCATTAATGCGTTTCGGCTTTAGGATTGGCATCTCGATGTATTGAAGAAGCCGATTCTGTCACTGATGCTATTTTTCGCATCTTTGCCTTCTGTTTATTAGACCTAATTGATGAAAATCGGCATACTTCGCGAAGGCAAATTACCAAGGGATAAACGTGTTCCGTTCACTCCGGCTCAATGTGTCATTTTGCAACGAGAATTCGGACTTGAAGTTCTGGTTCAGCCCAGCGATTGGAGGAGTTTTTCGAACGACGAATACAAAGTTGCCGGATGTAAGCTTGAAGAGGATATTTCGGGTTGCGACGTAATTCTAGGGATCAAGGAAGTTCCAAAGCCGGATCTGATCGCAGGAAAAAAATACCTGTTCTTCTCGCATACGATCAAAGAACAGCCGCACAATCAGGATTTGATGAAGGAGTTGATTGCGAAGAAAATTCAGATGATCGATTACGAGTGTCTTACTGATCCGCTCTTCAATCGTATTATCGGTTTTGGTCATTTTGCCGGAATTGTTGGAACCTACAACGCTGTTCGCGGGTACGGATTGAGATTTGGTTTGTTTGATTTGAAACCAGCTTATCAGTGTCATGATTTATTGGAGTTGAAAGAACAACTCAAGAAAGTTCATCTTCCGAACATGAAAATGGTAGTCACAGGAAATGGTCGTGTCGCAAACGGTGCTATTGAAATTCTGGGAATGTTGCACATTCGTCGTGTTACGCCTTACGAATTCACTCATTATTCTTTCCGCGAAGCAGTTTACACGCAACTTCACTCGTACGATTACAATGAACCTCGTGATGGTTCGCAGTGGGATCGCGATCGATTCTATAAACATCCGGAAGAATTCAGAAGTACATTCGCAAAATTTACTCCTCACTGTGATGTAATTGTGCATTGTTCTTTCTGGGATCCGCGCGCACCTAAACTTTTCGAAAAAGCCGACATGAAATCACCTGAATTTCGTGTGAGTGTAATAGCGGATGTTACCTGCGATATTAACGGATCAATTCCATCCACAACAAAACCATCTTCTATCACCGAACCTTTCTACGGATATAATCCTACAAGTGGACTAGTTGATGCGAATCCTTTTGCAAATGAAGTAATCACAGTAATGGCAGTTGATAATCTTCCGTGCGAATTACCACGCGATGCTTCCGACGGATTCGGCAAAGAACTCATCGAGAAAGTAATTCCTGCACTCATGGGTAAAGATCAGGATGGATTAATTGATCGTGCCAGCATTTGTAAAGACGGGAAACTGATGCCGCGTTTTTCGTACATGCACGATTACATCGTATAATCAACTTTTCTCGTTCAGAAATGTTTTGTAGTTGACAGTCGTCACACCTTTCACGCGGAACGATTGCAATGTGCTTTCATGTTTTGGCAATTCTTCTTTTGTGAATGTGCCATAACCGGTTTTCGAATCAAACTCTGATATTTCAGAATTCTCCAGTTTCTTGTCAAGTGCGGCGAGTTTCGCAATTGTGTTCTGAAAATTTACTTCATTCAGCGTAAACGCAACTCTGAGATTCTTGTTGGCCATGAATTTAGCATGCATTGCAGGATATTGCTTCTCGGCATATTCAAGATACCATGCAATAAAAAGACTGAATTCATAATAAGCGAAGTAAGTTCCTCTTGCCTGGCTGAGAAATTTTTTTGCCGTTGCTTTATCTCCAAGATCCAAGGCGGTCTGTGCAGCAATCGCTGACGCTGTGCAACCATTCTGATACGCGGAAAATTCATCCATCAATCCGTAAATTCCACAAACATTCGCGCCAACTTTGCTATCCTCGCTCACGTACGTGTCGTATCTGAAAATCTTATCTGCTCCACCTGCCGGAACAATTGCCCGGAACTCACTCGACTCAAAAACATCAGTCCTTCCCATGTCAATCACCAAACCGGGTTGAATCAGACAATCATAGATTCCATTCACATGATGAACTGTTTCATGAATGGTCGTTTCGAAATTGTTAAACAAGGGTTGAGTCGTAGTATCTCCACTCCAGGCAACCATTTTTCCATTCACTACTGAAAAATAGCATCCGGGTCCACAGTAATGCTGATCTATGATTGACGTATAGGCTGGAGCATATTTTTCTGTGGTACTTCTGTAATACGATTTCACAAATGCTGCAGGATCGAAATCTTTATCATAACTGTAATTGTTCGGATCTGGTTTTGGAATTTCGGAATCAATACTCGCATTACTACCATTGGTGTTGTTGCTTGCGGTAGGCATGAATGGGTTGTTGGACCAGTCGTTTCTGTATTTTGAATCAGTGCTGGTTTCAACAACAGGTTTTTTATGCGTACATGCTTTAATGCGTGTCGGATAAATTCCGTCGGCGTTGATGAAAAGCGTTTTGTTTCCAACTGAAGAAAATCCGCGCTTCTTATTATCAGATTTGAAAACAATTTTTCCATGTCTGATTGTATACGTTCCGTAGTCATGGTACGTTTTCTTGTCTGTATAGCGCGTGTGATTGTATGAACCATTTTCTTTCAGTTGCAGAACGTATAGATTGTTCTTCCCGGATTTCTTTACGAATACGTGCGTGATGCTGTCGTTGGATTCAGCATTGATTTCTGCCAGAGGAAGCAGAAAGAGGAAAAGGGCCAGGAAATACTTCATACCGGTGCGGATTAGTGGTTAAGTAAGAGTTGTCCATTGGTCGTGTTTCTTTATACAACGCAAAAGCTGCGCCGATGTTATCACATGAAAGGGTGAATGTGAGGATTTACGATTTTGGATGTACGAATTACGATTCGCGATTTTGAGCCTGCGGCGCTTGACACGGAGCCGCGGCGAGTCGGCGGGTCGGATTTGCAAAATGCTTATCCCACGCGATACGGCGGATCGCTTAAGCGATCGTTGTATTTTCGGGACGCCGTGTTCCGATGGGTCATGGTTTTTATTACTAACCTAAGCCGTTTCGCCGCGGCTCCGTGTCAAGCGCCGCAGGCTTTTACGCGTACAACTTTACAACATGCTCAATACTTCCAATACCGATCCATCAACGTTTGCAGAAAACTTTGGCCACTCAGCAACAACCGCGTGGAATCGGCTGGAGTATTCGCCTTGATGAAATGTGTGCGACCATCAACTGACCACACGTAGTGTTGTTCTTCTTCTACAAAACCAAATCCTTCTTCGAAAGCGTAATACGCGAAGTGCTTGGTGCCGGGATTGAATAAGTTCTTACTGTATTCAAATTCGCTTGCTGGAAGATCCAGTTGGTGGAGTAGAGTAGAAGCGAGATCTGTTTGTGAAGTGATTTGTTCGTACTTCATTCCGCAATTCAGTGAATCAATCACCGGTCCATAAAACAACATCGGAATTTTTCTGTATTCCGGTTGATTCGCAACCCAGTTTCGTGGAGAGTTGTGACTGTGGTCAGATACAAAAACAAAAAGCGTGTTCTTGTACCATGCTTCTTTTTTCGCGGACTCAATAAACTGACGGATGCAATTATCAGCATAATAAACAGAGTTGATGTAGTCTTCTTCTTTTCCTCCCCAATTCAGATCTGTTTTCAGTTTGAAATCATACGGTCCGTGCGAACTCATTGTGAACATCGCAGCAAAAAATGGTTGCTTCTCTTTTTTCAATTCCTGAAGTTGACGTGGATACAGATATTCATCGTGCACCCCTAGTTTTCCTTGTGGAATGTCGGATGAGAAATTTTCGCCTTCAATGATTTTGTCAAACCCATTAAAGTACATATACGAACGGATATTTCCATAACTCAATTGTCCGCCAAACATAAACGAGGTAGAATATCCTGCATCTTTCAATACCGTATTTATGCATGGAAGATGTTCGTATTTGTTCGGTTGAGTAATGATTGATGTTCTCGGCTGTGCAGGAAAAGCGGAAAATACGGCAGCCATTCCTTGATCAGATAAACTTCCGCTCGCATAGCAATTTGAAAACAAAATTCCCTGTTCTGCCATCGCATTGAAGTAAGGCGTAACCGTGTCGTAACCTCCGCATCCTTTGATTACATCTGCCGACCATCCTTCCAATACAACCAGTACAATATTTGGTCGTGTCGTTGTGAGTATGCGAGTGGTTGTGTCTTTCACAACAAAGTGCATTTCGTCAAATGTCTTTCTGGCAAGATCATCCTGAAGAAATTCATACGATTCACTGGCATTTGCATTTTCGATGCAGCTGCTTGCAAGATTGAATGCAGAGTTTGTTGCAGCAAGATTGAGTACGTTATTTTTCGAATAATATGCATCGCTCATATTAATTGGAATCGTTTGAAATCCTCCACGAATGCCAATAATCAAAAGGGCTGGAACGATCAGAGCATACGCAATTGGAATCCATACAGGTTTTCGTTCCGGAAGTGTTTTCTCCCCAATATATTTTTTGTAGAGCCAGAATGAAAATCCGGAAAGTAGTGCAGAACCAAAAAGTCCTGAGAACAACTGCATCCACGACGCGGTATGAAAAACTTCGGACGGACTGCCAAGAAACCAAAGTGCTTTATACGTGAGTTTGGTATGCCATTCATCATAAATGGAAAGTTCTGCAATTACAATTAGAAAGAAGAGGAAAAACAAAATCAGGTGAATGAAGTTTCCAATTCTCAGAATAAATTCACGTTGAACGAAAAAAGAAATTATCGTGAGAAGAAACGGAGTGACCACCAAATAGGAAGCCATCGCTGTATCAAGGTAAACTGCTTTTGGAAATGCCAACAAAATTTCTCCAATTCCTGCTTTACTTACTTCTTCGTAATTCCAGAGCAGAAAAATAATTCTGGAAATTGCGAAGAGCAGAATCCAAAGTAAATAATGTTTGAAAATGGAAATGAAAAGGCGTTTCGCCATTCGATTATCCCTTGATGAGTGATATCGCTTTGTTTCTGTCCGCAGCTCCGAAAACTGCATTGCCCGCAACTACAACATCAGCACCTGCAGCTTCCAGTTGACGAGCATTCGAAGGATCAACACCACCATCTACTTCAATTAAAGTTTCCAATCGACGGTCGCTGATCATTTGTTTCAGTGCACGAACTTTTACTATGGTGTGCGGAATAAATTTCTGTCCTCCAAATCCCGGGTTCACACTCATCACCAAAACCATATCGAGATCGTGGATGATATCTTCCAAAACTTGAATCGGTGTTGAAGGATTCAAAACCACAGAAGCTTTCATTCCAAGAGCTTTGATGTTCTGAATTGTGCGATGTAAATGTCCGCACGCTTCAAAATGAACCGAACACATATACGTTCCATGTTTCGCAAACTCTTCGAGATACGCATCTGCATTTTGAATCATGAGATGAACATCAAGTGGTTTCTTCGCTTCTTTCTGTAAAGTTTTCATCACCGGAAACCCGAAAGAAATATTCGGAACAAAAACTCCATCCATTACGTCGACGTGAAACCAGTCAGCATTGCTTTTGTTGATAAAGTCGATGTCTTCAGAAAGTTTTCCGAAATCGGCGGAGAGTAGGGAAGGAGCGATGAGTAGGGACATGGTTTTGAATGTGGGGCAAAGTTAATAAGAACCAGAGGATGTTGACACTATTCAACCAACAACTTTCCATTCATCATAGTTCCATCTTCTTTCGTTATTTCATAAACATAAATCGCCCCCGCAAGTTGTGGCATCCAATCGTTCTTGTAATTCTCTGTTTTGTAAATTAATCTTCCACGTTCATCGTAAATAGTTACGCTTGTTTGCGGCGGAAGAAATACAATCTGCCATTGCTGTCCGCTGGCGATGACCGTTGGAATAATCATTTCGTTCAGGACAGGTACACAATCCATTTTTACAATGACGCTGGAACTGTCGACTAAGGACGCGCAAGAATTAATACCGCAAGAAAGACAAGTTGCAGTAAGCGTATACGTTGTTGCAATTGCCGGCGATGCAAAAGTGGAAAGTGAATATGGATCACTCAATCCTGTGTGTGGTAACCACTCATACTGCATCCCAACCCATTGTTCTGAAATTGCTCCAGCGAGCAAAACAGAATCGCCAGGACAAA
>CAZBYM010000245.1:0-6440 GCA_964495745.1 uncultured Chryseobacterium sp.
CATTGCTTCGTCCGTTTTTCTTGTTGCCTCCAAGAATTGCATTAACGATTGAAAGTACAATACTAAATCCGAGCGCTGACCAGAATCCTCCAACGGTAAATCCATCCACGAAATAATCTGCCATCATGATTACTCCAGCGTTTATTGCGAGAAGAAATAGTCCAAGTGTTGCAAACGTTACAGGAATGGTCAGGATAATGAGAATTGGTTTTACAACCTGATTTAAAAATGCAAGTACTACTGCAACAATTAATGCGGATAATATTCCATCGACGTGAACCCAGGAGTCGGGGAGAAGCCAACCGGTGAGGAGGACTGCGGCGGTGGAGATGAGGATGCGGATGAGGAAATTCATGGTGTAAAGATAGTGATGGTTTAACCACTTAGGCACTTAGTGCACTTAGGTTTCACTTAGTATGATTCTAAGTGAAACCTAAGTTTTTCTTACGTGTCTAAGTGGTTTCTTTTTCTGCTAAGAGTTTGAGCAAATTATTTCTATTAATCAACAATCGAGTCATATACTTACGTAATACAATCCTATCAAAAACAATCCCGAAAATCCACCCCGGCGTTTCATACGAAAACACATCCTTCATGATTGTCTTACCATTCTTCTCTGCAAAGTAATGCTGATGTTGCATACTCTTGAACGCACCTTTCATCAGCACATCTTCGAACATACTATAAGGAACCATTTTCGTAATCTTCACGGTTAAGTATTGTTTGATTCCAAAATGTTTTGCTTCCCAAGTGATAACATCGTCCAATTCGCATAAACCGGAAGTTCTTCCTGCAACAGCTCGTTCTTTAGTATGCTGCATGGAAGATAAATGTGCATCGACGCTACGCGCGAGGTTGAAACAGGTTAGTGCTGAAGCTGAAATTGTTGTTTGAAGTTCGATTCGCGCCATAGGTAATTCAAAGGTCACCTTTTCCTTCCATTTGCCCCGATTTCTCCACCACTTGCTGGCTCTGAATTCTAAAAATTTCGGACTCCGCACTATTTGGCACGTGTCTTGGATAGTATACATCAGTAGTCACATTCGTTGAAACTTATCCGAAAAGTGGCTGGATGAAAAGAAAATCATTGAAAACATAACTGATCGCGTAGTTACCGCTCCGCACAGTTAACTCCGAAGGAGTCCTTCGGACCGGCCTGGTTTTATGTAGCGTTTTTCCAGGTCATATTAGAAACCTCCTCGTTAGGGCACGGGGAGGTTTCGTCATATATGGAATAGGAACGCGGATTAAACGGATTTTGAATCGCGTAGCGATTCTCTAAACTCAAATTGCTTTGATGAAATACAGATTTGGATTAGTGTAAGATCCGTGATAATCCGTCTAATCCGCTTAATCCGCGTCCCTATTAAGAAACACAAATCGCTTCCGCGCATTTCCTTCCATCAATCGCTGCACTCACAATTCCTCCTGCATAACCGGCACCTTCTCCACAAGGAAAAAGATTGGTGATTTGCGGATGATGAAGTTTTTCTTGATCACGTGGAATACGAATTGGTGAAGATGTTCGCGATTCAACTCCAACGATCAACGCGTCATTTGAAACGTAACCTTTCATTTTTGCACCAAACGCTTTGAATCCTTCCTGCAATCGTTTTCCAATAGAAGCAGGAAGCAATTCATGCAATGGAGCTGATGTTGTTCCGGGTTGATAAGAACAATCCGGAAGTTTCGATGATAATTTTCCTTTCACAAAATCTTCGATGCCTTGTGCTGGTGCCGCTTGAGTTTTTCCTCCAGCTATCCACGCCATTTTTTCAAGATCCTGTTGGTAACGCAATCCTGCGAATGGTCCGTGCTTCTGATATTCGGTGAGTTCTTTCGGATCAATTGCAACGACTATTCCTGAATTCGCAAATGGATTGTTTCGTTTAGATGGCGACCATCCATTTGTAACAACTTCTTCCTGTGCTGTTGCGCAAGGAGCAATAATTCCGCCTGGACACATGCAAAACGAATAAACACCTTTTCCATCGGCTTGATGAACGAGTGAGTAAGGTGAAGCTGGTAGAAATTGTCGTGTGCGTTCAACTTCTTCGATGGTACAATGATATTGTAGCGAGTCAATTAATTCCTGACGATGTTCTGCACGAACGCCCATTGCAAATGGTTTTGCTTCGATGAGAATATTTTTTTGGTGAAGCAATTCGAAGATGTCGCGGGCGGAATGGCCTGTGGCAAGTAGTACATTACTTGCTTCGAATTCCCGTTCGCCAACCCTCGACTCCGCTCGGTCTGACAATGAGGCTCCGTTAGGAGAGTTGTCAGACTGAGCGGAGTCGAAGTCAATACGAGCAATGACCGAAGTGATTTTGTTATCCTTCAGAACAAAATCAGTAACACGTGTTTCAAAGTGAACTTCTCCTCCAGCTGTGATGATATTTTCACGCATTGCAATAATGATCTCTGGCAATTTGTTTGTGCCAATGTGCGGATGCGCTTCTGATAAAATATTTTCATCTGCACCATGTGCGACAAATAACTCAAGAATTTCCTGAACGTTGCCGCGCTTGTTGGAGCGTGTGTATAATTTACCATCAGAAAAAGTTCCGGCACCTCCTTCACCGAAGCAGTAATTGGAATCCGGGTTTATCAAATGCAACTTGTGAATGTTGGCTACATCACGTCGTCTGCTTCTTACATCTTTGCCGCGTTCAAGAATGATTGGTTTCTTACCAAGATCTATCAACCGCATCGCTGCAAAAATTCCGGCAGGACCAGCGCCAATAATAATGACAGATTCTTTTTTCGAAACGTCTTTCGGTTCCCAAACGAATTTTGTTTCTGCAACAGGCTCGTCAACGAAAACATCAATTGACAAATTTACTTTGATTCGGCGCGAACGTGCGTCAATCGACTTTTTTCTGATCTTGAATCCGGTAATCTGCGAGAACGGAATATCAAGTTCTTCCGCGATCATTCCCTTGATCACATGATCAGAAGCTGCATCATACGGGGAAAGTACGAGCTGAATTTGCCGGATCATAACCAGCTATCCTTCAAAAGTGAAAGAAACGAGGATGACTTTGGATCGTAGCCGGTCGAGCGACTGCGCATAAATTGTTTCATCTTTTACAAGAAGATTGCGCAGACCCATGGAGAACTTTAATTCGATTCCAAATTTGAAATAGGGGAGGAAAAAATCCATTCCGGCTCCGGCTTCAAATCCAAAATCCTGATTGTGTAACTTAATTACTTCCTGTCCGGGTACAGTATTGCGTACGTCTTTTTGTGATGCAAGATCAAGCGTGTATTTCATTCCACCGATCATGTATGCTGCGATGTTGTTCAATCGCTTTGAGCGAATCTTCAGCGAGAGTGGAAAATCAAGAAAAGTAGATTCTACTTTCTTCGTTACATCAAACGTGTCAACACCTTCGAAGTGGTATTCAATGTTCCTCGATCCAAACGCAATGTCAGGAGTGAATCGTAATGTTGCGTATTCCATGAGGCGCAACTCTGAAACAATACCGAGGTTGAAGCCAGTACTAGGTGCAGACAGAATAGTTTTGAGTGAATCTCCTGCAGCGGCCGCAAGATCATTAACTGCAGTTATTACAAAATTGGTTTTGTTGATCCCGATGAAAAATCCAAAGTGAATTGGATCGCCATAATATTCGAGACGATTTTGTGGTCCTCGTGCTTGTTGAGCCTGTACTGGCATTGCAAATGCAAAGCAGGCTAGAAATAAACTAAATCTGATCAGTTTCATGATTCTATTTTAACGGTGGTAAAGATAGTTTATTGTCAACTATTACTGGCGATGTCGTTTACCTCGGCTCCGCTCGGTCTGACAACACTTCCAAGGAGACTCATGTTATTTACGCCCCGTGTATATAGAGGCGACTCCAAACGTTAAAGGTTGCCTCTGAACATCAGAAAAACCACATTTTCTCATGACTTCCATGAAATCTTCACCATCAGGAAAAGCTTTTACCGATTCCGGAAGGTACGTGTATGCCCTTTTGTCGCTGGAGAAAAGACGACCCATCAGCGGAAGTACGTATCGAAAATAAAAATTGTAGCCTTGCTTCATTGGAAACTTTCGGGGTTTGGAAAATTCAAGCACGACCAGCATTCCTCCTGGTTTCAAAACACGTTGCATGTCACACATTCCTTTTTCAAGATTGGCGTAATTACGAACACCGAATCCAACCGTGATGGCATCAAAAGTGTTTTCTTCAAATGCCAGACTTTCTGAATCACCGTTTTGAAATGAAATGATGTGCTCGAGTTTTTTTGCTTTGACTTTCTCGCGTCCGAGCTTCATCATGCCATCGGAAATATCGACGCCAATAATTTTTTCCGGGGAGAGTTGCTTCACGGCTTCAATTGCGAAATCTCCAGTGCCTGTTGCTACGTCAAGAAGAATTTTCGGTTTAGATGGAACCAATTTCTTCACTGCTTTTTTTCGCCATCTTTTATGTACTCCAAACGACAAAAGTTGATTGAGAAAATCGTACCGCGGCGCGATGTGATCAAACATTTCCGCGACTTGCTCTTTTTTGCCTGTGGTGGAATTGTATGGAGTGACGGTTGACACGACGCAAAGTTACCTATTAATTTTACCACAAAGGCGTACATACCTTCTTCCCGCCAAACAGGAAAAGCACAAAGGTCACCAAGTAGTAAACTTAGTGACCTTCGCGAAGTATATCGTGACCTTTGTGGTTATTTATTATTCTGAAACTACAATATTCACACTCTGAACCTGATCGCCACTCTGCATTGTGCAGTAGTACATTCCGGCAGCAAGTCCAAGTTGAACTGCATCAATTGTAAGTGTGTGTTCCCCTTGCGACTGCATTCCATCGGCAAGTACAGAAACTTCGCGACCAAAAATGTCATACAAAGTGATTGTTGCATTTGCTGCAGTATTCATCTTGTAAGAAATTGTTGTCGTCGTAGTGAATGGATTCGGAGAATTCTGACGCATGAAGAAATTGCTTGTTGCAAATTCCGGTGTACCAAGTCCTGTCGGGCAAACACGATAAACTGTTCCTGCTGTTGTGTAGCCACCTTTCATTGCGTAAACACATCCATCAGATCCTTGTTTCAATGTGGTAAGACCACCTGAAGTTGTCATGTCCATCCATTGAACACGAGAAACAAACTGATCGTAAACCGGAGCGTTGCCCAGAGTAATATCGTAAACGCGCCCGTAGTCGTTATCCGCAACCATTACGTGATTGTCAAATTCCGGCATCACAGTGCTGCTATAAAATAAAATTCCAGTCAAAGCAGGAACTGGCGCTCCCCAATCTTCGATTGGATCAATATCAACTGTTCCGCACAATACTGTTGTTGAACTATTATTGTAGAAGCCTTCGCAATTTGCCCAACCGTAGAAACCTCCTTTGTGAATCATTCCCATTTCATCCCACGCGTTCAATCCATTCTCTGAATAGTACATGGAATCTGTAGTCGGGCTGAAACAAAAATCAAATGGGTTGCGGTGACCGTAACTCCATATCCAATCGCAATTTGTTGCTAATGGATTTCCATCATCGTAATAGGGATTATCTGTTGGTGGAGCCGCAAGTGGAGTGCTACTGATACGTAGAACTTTTCCGTATGGATTTGTCAATTTGTTCGCGTAGTTCAACGTTGGGTTGGTCTGCTGATATGCAAGATCTCCAATTGTAAAATAGATATGCGTTGGATCAGAAGGACGGAAGTGTAGATTTCCACCAACGTGATTTCCAGCAATGGTATTTGAAACATCAAGATCGAAAATGATTGTTGGATTTGTTCCGACGTTGGCAACATCTGTGTAGCGCATAATACGGATACGCTCATCTCCGCTCAAGCGGTGATTGTAATAAACGTACACATACTGATTGGTCGCATAGTTAGGATCAAGAGTAATTCCAAGTAATCCGCGTTCGAAATCAGAATTCACTGAATCAGAAAGGTCGTAGAAAGTTGAAAGGAATACGCCGTTAGCATCAAAGACGCGGATTCTTGCCGTTCCCGGTGAGGCAGGAGTGTTTCCATCACCTTTTTCTGTGCAGAAGAATCTGCCATCTGGTGCCATATCGAATGCTACGGACATTTGTAATCCGCTTACAATTGTTGTTTGCGTATAAGTTTGTGCAAAAGCACTTCCACTTAGAAGGCAAATTGCGAATAGAGGTAGAAGTTTTTTCATGTTGCTTGTTTTGAGCGGTACGAAAATAGGAAGTTTTGTCCAAGGAAAGGTGGACAGGACGTCGGGAATTCTATTCGAACATCAGATTTGAAGCATAAACACTCGTTTCTGTTTGCATTCGGCACAAATACATTCCTGGTGACAGATTAAGTTGTTGGGCATTCACTTCAACTAGATGGGTTCCTTCGGATTGGAGGCCGTTTTCGAGAATGGCTACGCTTCTTCCTGTCAAATCGAATATTTCGATCGAAATGAATTGCAAATTGCATGG
>CAZBYM010000246.1:0-2703 GCA_964495745.1 uncultured Chryseobacterium sp.
AAGTCAGAAACGACGGAGTTTTTTTCTTCAGCATTGGAGTTTGAACAAATCCAGGTTTCACAGTCAGAACGTGAACACTGCTTTCAACCAATTTATTCCGCAACTCACTTAAGAAAACAGAAAAGCCGGCTTTCGAACTCCCGTAAACGTATGAACTTTTTTTTCCCCGATCGCCGGCGACAGAGGAAATCCCTACGATCATGCCGGATTTCTTAACTGAAAATTGTTCACCAACAACATGCAAAATTCGGACTGGAGTCAAATAGTTTACAGTCATTGCCGTATTCAGTTCATCTATTGTTGCAGAATCGGATGGTAAAAAACCACAGGCGTATATAGCAATATCAAATTGCAATTTGTTTGTGCCGATCTTCTCAATAATTTCGTCAGGGTAACTAGCATCAAACGAAATAATTTGAGGTTTTGAAGAAAACGTTTCGGACCATTTGGCTGTTACGTCGGTATTTCTGGATGCTAAAATCAAATTGTACCCCTTGTTGTCAAGAGTGACAGCAAGTTCATGAGCTATTGCGGAATTCGCACCAAGTAGTAATACTGTTTTCTTATCTGGCATCAGAAAGATGTTAGTTGCAATCTATCCGAAAGCAATGAGCGGAATTGACCTTTGGATGTTTTGTGAATATACTCCTGAAACTCGTTCCATCGTGGATACATGACATGAAAACTTTCGGAACTTAATCTGCAATCTTTTGCAAGATAAACTCTTCCGCCGTTATCCATTACGATTTGATCCAGATCATTAAGTAATGACAACAAGTCTTTAGTCAGGATGAAATCTATTGCAAGAGTGAACCCTTCAATGGGGAATGACAATGGCGATCGTGAGTTAGACGTTCCAAATTGCTTCAGAACAATTAAAAAAGGATTAGCCCGTTTATGCGAAACAGCAAGAATTTCCTGTAACGCGTTCACTGCACTTGTCGGTATTACGCATTGATATTGAATAAATCCATTTTTTCCGTAGGCCATGTTCCAATTTGAAACTTTGTCAAGTGGATATAGAAATTCCAAAATGGAATCGGATTGTTGCGATTTCATTTTTCCATAACGCATTGTATCATGCAACCAAATGGATACTGGATTAATAATCCGAAAGGGTAAGAATAATTTTCTAGTTTCAAGTGAAGTTGCTCGCAATGTATTTTCGTTGCTGGAATTCGCTTGAGTGAATATCGACTTGAAGGATGATGAAGTTGACCTCTTGATCCATGCAATTTTATATTCAGAAATTGATTCCCGGAATTTGTTGATTAATTCATCGAATGATTGAATCTTCTGATTCTCCACATCCATTCGTGTTGAGCGAATTTTTTTTAACTGCAGTTTTGCCGATGAAATGATTCCTGTCAATCCCATCCCTCCGTGAGTGAACCAGAATAAATCAGGGTCCAAAACGGGGCTACATGTTTTCACTTGACCATCAGCAGAAATCAAATTTATTTCTAAAACATGGTGTGAAAAACTGCCGTGCGTTACGTGATTTTTCCCGTGCACATCCGCAGCGATTGCACCACCGACAGTAATCCACTGAGTTCCCGGTGTTGCTTGAAGAAACCAGCCATGTGAAATTACTGCAGTATTAATTTCACCTAATTGTGTTCCGGATTTGCATTCGAGCACTCCGGTTTGTGAATCGAAATGTGTAATTCCTGACCAAGTGTCTGTCAAGACGATGTTGTTGCCTAATGGAGCATCTCCATAGCTTTTTCCTTTTCCATAAGCTATTGAAGGGAAAAGCAGATTTCCTTTCAACTCCGGCGATAAAACAGAAGTGGAAGCATGAACTTTCACATAATTATTCCATGTTGTAATTGAATTCATTTTATCCATAAACGAAAGCAGCAAAAGTTCCGATCCAAGTTGCAAATAAGAGGAGTAATATCGGATCGTTGATCAACAAGTGAGCGGGATTGGAAGCTTTTTCTGTTCTGAATAAAAGGTAAGCATACCTTATCATTCCTGCAAAGACCGGCAGTGTAGTAAATATCAGATTGTTTGTTTTGAATTGCGCGATAATGTTAGCGTTGATAGTGTACAAGGTATAAGTAACAATGATAGCCGCTCCAATTCCTAAAACGGCGACGTTCAATAAAGTCAAGTTGTAATAGGTAATCGCATTGCGCGCTTTTATTCCTTTCTGATGCCAAAGGACAAGTTCATTTCTTCTTTTGCCGGTGGCAAGAAGCAACACCAGAAGAATAGCCATTGCCATTAACCAATCAGAAATTACAACATCAGCTATGAACGCGCCTGCATAAATTCGAATGATGAATCCGGAAATTAGTACGGCAATTTCCAGAACGGGAATATTTTTTAGTAAGAGTGAATAAGAGGCTGTGATGAAAAAGTAAATCAGGACAGCGGCAACAAAAGAATAATTAACTTGATAAGCCAGGAATAACGCAGAAGTGAAAGTTGCCAACGCGATTCCAGCCATTTGGCGAATTGTGATCTGTCCCGATGCGAACGGTCTGCTTTTTTTAATCGGATGTGCACTATCATATTTGAAATCTGTCCAGTCGTTGAGCATGTAGCCGGCGCTGCTCATCATACAAAAAGAAAGAAAGCCAAAAATCAACTCAGTTAGTAAATTGAAGGTTACGGCACAGGAAAAGAAAGCTGGCGCCAGAACCAGCAGATTTTTTACCCAATCATTGACTCTAAACAATTGGAAAGCAATAA
>CAZBYM010000246.1:2713-5658 GCA_964495745.1 uncultured Chryseobacterium sp.
AAGCAATAACGAATTTATTTCTTGTTTTGATAATCGGAAGGAATATATGGTTGTCCGTTGGCTTTCGTGTTTAGATCGCGCAGGTACAATGTTTGTCCATTGCTGATCGCAATATTTTCACCCAAGAAGAAATCAATGTAGCCTTTAAGGGGTCCTGTAAGTTCACTTCCGGATATGTAAGCCAAATATCTGCACTTTTCTTCCTGGTTCAGTTTGTATGCAATTTTCTGATCGAAGAATGCATTGGGAATCGACCATCCATTGCGGTGCGCGCGATAAAGAATAATTGGGCAATGAACGCTGAGTCCACCATATGAAACGAGCACCAGTTCATTTTCTTCAGTGTGTGCGCCAATATGAAATGCGATTTCAACCTGATCAACAGGAAAAATGAAATAGTTTCTTTCACTGTAACCAAAGTTGAAGTAGGCATGTGTCAGAAGTAGTGCAATCGCTACTTTATTTGCTTGGGTCTTGAACAAGTTAGCGATACTGTAAGCTCCGAAAGTCAGGACTATTGCAGCAAGACATAAAAACGGAATTTGGTAGTAGTTGTGTTGGAGATTTAAATTAAAGAAAACTGCGACATAAATCATCAAGCCGATAAGTGAAATTAAAATCGGTTTCCAATATTCTGATCTTGCAATTGCAATTACGCCAGGGATGAACAACACTAATCCTACTGGCCCACCTATGCATTCTTCATAAATTCGTCTTAAAATAATTACCCAGTTATTCCCAACCATTCGTTGGTGAAGACTGCCGTAGTACCAATGAGAGTTCTGGTCAAATTTTCTATATCCTGGAATAAATTCCCAATCCGGTGCCATGGCGTTGGTTGTATTCGAAAACCTGGTCCACAGTACAAATGCGATCAATGGAATTGCGAAGAGATAAAAATGTTTGAGACAGTATTTGAAATTATATTTTCTCAGAGCTATTGGAAAAATAAGAATGCCGAATACAAGTATATATGGAGCCTTCACCAACAAGGCGACAGTGGTGAAAATGCAACCCAACCATAAATGAAGATTACTTCGCAATGTGATTCCTACATAGAGGTGGTAGAGCATTGCCATTGAAAAGCCCAGGGCAAAAAAATCGATATGAAGAGCTCGCGAGTAATAGATTGATAGAGGTAGCATCATGTAAATCAATGTTGCCATTTTTGAAACTTGCGAAGTGAATTTCAATTCCATCACTTTACGGAAATAGAATGCGCTGAAGAGAAAACTTGCAAGGAAAAAGATCCTGCCAACTAAATGATAGGGACCGAAAACTTTATAGAGCAGCGCTATTGCTGCCTCTGGTAATGGGAACTCGAGAATCAAGGTTTTGTATCCGCCCATCCAACACACAGCTGGCTGATTAAAATCTATCCCGTTTTTATAGAAATCCCAAACGTAATTGGCTGTATCGCATTGGCGCCACGCGTGCGGATCATCAATAGTCTCTTCCAGGTGCAGTAGTCTGATGCCCATGAAAAGCAGAAGGAGAAGGATATAAGTTCGTTGATTCATTAATGAAACGTTCCGCGGAGCTATATTTGTCTGATTTCGATGACCATGATACTTGCAAATCTATCAAATATGCATAGTAATTGGCTACAGGAATCGCTCGGAACTAAATCTTATGCATTTCATCAAGACATATTCCTGGTATATTGTTTTACCTATTTTGGTATTACTTACTGCCCGGGTATTTTTTCGAATTGATGGACTCTACGGGCAAGATGCTTACGAGTATCTTCGTTTTACGAAATCGATTACGGAGTTCTGGCATGGCGGGGTTCATCCTTATGATTTTTTCTGGCCTATCGTTTACCCTTTTATTGGCTCAATTTTTACATTCGTTTTTCAGGATGACGCTTTGAGTCTGCAACTGGTTTCTATCTTTTCATTGACGGGTTGTTTGATTTATTTGCACGCACTACTGAAAATGCATTCAGTAAATGAAGCCGTAATTAAGTTCTACTTGCTCGTTTTTTTTCTTCTCAGTCCGTTGATTTTGCGTTCGTCGTTATTGTGTATGTCGGACATGCTTTGCGTGTTTTTTATCACTGGACATTTATATTACTTTTTCAAGTATAAAGCGAGTGGGAAGTCAGTAGACATAATGATGCTGACATTAATGGCCGGAGCGGCTGTATTTACGCGATATGCCGCAGCCATTCCGCTATCTTATACGATGGTGCTGATCGCCATTCAATTCTTCAAGCGACCTAAATTAGCAGCGTTGGTACTGGTTGTTGTAGTTGGAATTCTTGTCATTATTCTTCATAACTATTTTATCTCTAGCGATTTTTTTGCTTTCATGAATCATCCATGGATGACGAATTGGAGTATTTCGAACTTATGGTCATCTGAATTCACAACTGTTGACGGACGGGCGAATTATAAATTGCCGAACCTGTTATTCTACTTGAGTGATATATTACACCCGAGAATGTTTATTCTGATTATTCCGCTTTTGTTTGTTGCAATCTATAAGAAAATAAAATCCGTCAACTATCAAATGCTCGTGCCGTTGATTCTGTACATCACGTTTCTTTCGGGAATTCCTTCACAGAACTCGAGATTTTTACTGTTGGGAACACCATATATTTTTTTGGCACTATACCCTGTTTTTGAATATCTCGCTTTATCAGTAAAATGGAGAGCGGCAGCAGGAATTACTCTTGTTATTTGCAATACTGTTCTTGTCTACTTAGGGATTCAGAAAATTATTGAAAGAATCAAGCTTGAGAATGCGATCGTGAACCGCTTAAATGCGGAGTATCCGCAGCGGACAGTTTATAGTTTTGATATGGATGTGGCCATGCGTGGAAGAAACTATTCGGGAACGGTGAAGAGTATGCATTCTTTGCTTTACGATAGATACAATTCAAATGACTTGATTCTTTTTGCTCCTGAAAAATTTGCTTTACAGTGGAACAATAGAAACCC
>CAZBYM010000246.1:5668-6432 GCA_964495745.1 uncultured Chryseobacterium sp.
ACCCGATGCTTAATTGGAATTTCGTTTCATCAGAGTATAATTTGAAAGAGGTAGAAAAATTTGATAACGGATGGAAGCTATATGAAATCCAGTAAGCACATTGTGTGGTTGACTCCTGGTTTCGCGTCCTCGGAAGAAGACGATTATACGACTCCAACTCTGCAAAACCTCGCGTTGCAAATTAAAAAAGATCGCCCGGAAATAAGAATCAGCATTATAGCAATTCATTTTCCTTATCAGAAAGGGAAGTATGAATGGAATGGAATTGATGTTTACACAATAGGCGGATCGAATTGCCGGTATCCGAAAAGATTTCTGGTGTGGAGAAATGTGATCAAACTGATTTCAAATATTAATTTAGACCATCCCGTCGATCTGATTCATTCATTTTGGTACAGTGAAGCTGCCTTACTTGCCGATAAATTACACAGGCGAAAAGGATTTCCTCATCTATGTACGATAATGGGGCAAGACGCTCAAGTTACAAATCGATATTTGAAAATTCTTGGGAGAAAGGAGATGTTTACCGTCGCTATTTCAAACCGTTCAGCTGGTGATTTTGAGAATTCATCCGGAAAAGTAGTCAACTCGATTATTCCGTTTGGAATCGAACGTTTCGCAACTCGGCCGGAAGAGAAACGAACAATCGACATTATTGGAGTGGGAACATTTTCGATTGTTAAGCGTTTCGATAGATTTCTGCAAATTGTAGAATCTGTTAAGAATAAGTTACCTGAAGTGCGGGTGACATTAGTCGGTGATGG
>CAZBYM010000247.1:0-6430 GCA_964495745.1 uncultured Chryseobacterium sp.
TGAACATTTTGCTCGCAGATTTTGTCGCGATGCGATTGCTAAATGTAATAGGAACGCGCCCTTCGACGGGCTCAGGACAAGGATTAAACGGATCAAACTGATTAATACGGATTTTGTCACGATGCTCCTGCTGAATGTAATTGGAACGCGGATTAAGCGAATAGAACCGATGTACACGGATTTTGAATCGCTTTGCGATTCTCTGCGCTCAAGCGGCGTTGAAGTAATATCGATTAGCGTTGGAGAAACTAGCAAGGTTCAGTGAGCAAGCAATAACAAAGCGTCCGGCCACACACTGACCGGACGCAACACACACAAACACAATTTACAACACACTTAACCCTTGCCAAGCAAGTCCTTCACAATAGCGGAGATCATCTTGCCATCAGCTTTTCCAGCAAACTTTTTTGTAGCGGCTCCCATTACTTTGCCCATGTCGGCAGCTGATGATGCACCAACTTCAGTGATCAATAACTGTAAAGCAGATTTCAATTCTGCTTCATCCATTTGCTTTGGGAGATAGGCTTCAATTACGTTCGCCTGGAACAATTCAACGTCTGCAAGATCTTTTCTACTTTGAGTGGTGTAGATTTCTGCTGACTCTTTTCTCTTCTTAACTTCTTTTTGTAAAGCTTTCATTACAGCATCTTCAGTCAATCCTTCAGGAGAAGTTTTGAGCATCAGAATTACTGCTTTGATTGCGCGCACTGCTTCAAGGCGAGGTTGATCCTTCGCGAGCATTGCAGCCTTCATGTCAGCCTGAACTTGTTCTTCAATTCCCATACAACTATTAATCTACGTTGTCGTGCAGGAATGAATTGTTTGGACGGATCTCGATTTTCTTCTCGTCAGTTTCTGTTAATGTGAAACGTGAAACTTGCGACTCTGAAGAATGAGGAACATTATCGAGAGAAACATTGCGACGCTTGTAAGCAGGTTCGTTCTCAAGGTCATTCAACACTTGAGGACTTTTCAATTTTACACTTATGTCGCGAAGTTTTTGAATACGTTCGTTTGCTCTGCGTTGAATTTCTTCCTGCTCTGCTTTCTTTGCTGCTTCGATTGGATCAACTTCAACTGATTTTGTTTCTTCTTTCACAATCAGAACCGGCTCAAGATTTTCTTCTGTGAGTGCTTCCTCTATTGTATTTATTGCATCTCCAAATGCTGAATCGTTTGAATCAGTTGCTTGTGACACCGGTTCGATTACCTCCTGCGAAGTATTTACAATTTCAAATTCAACTACGTTAGTACTTGTCCACTCTTCTTTAGTTTCAGTAACCGGCTCGGTAGTCTTGGAAACCAAAAATGGCTCCAGTGAATTTGATTCTACTTCCGCTTTCGGTTCTACACTTGCTTTTTGCTCGTTCAAATGCAGAACAACTTTCTCAGGTTGAGCTTTCGAAATATATTCGTGATTGACCGGGCTTGTCTGCTGGAATCCAGTTGCAATGATGGTAACACTTACTGATTCTCCCAGTGATGGATCAACGCCATAACCTTTGATAATTTCGGCAGTCTGACCCGCAGCTTCCTGGATGAAATCTGTGATTTCTCCAAGCTCGTCCATTGTAATTTCGTCTGAACCGGAAATGATGTTCAGCAATACGTATCGTGCACCGATGATATTGTTATCGTTAAGCAGCGGAGAATTCAAAGACATTTCCACCGCACGCACAGCACGATTTTCGCCAGATGCAACTGCAGAACCCATGATTGCAACTCCACTATTGCGCATTACTGTGCAGATATCTGCGAAGTCTACGTTGATCTGTTGCGTAAGACTGATGATTTCTGCGATACTTTTTGCTGCAGTGGTAAGTACATCATCGGCATGCGCGAATGCATCACTTAGTTTAAGGTTGCCGTACATCTCACGTAATTTATCGTTACGGATGACGAGCAGAGTATCTACGTTTTGCTTCAGAAGTTCAATTCCTTCTTCAGCATACTGACGACGTTTTTTTCCTTCGTGTGAAAACGGAACAGTAACAATTCCAACTGTAAGAATTCCAAGTTCGCGCGCAACACCTGCGATTACAGGAGCAGCACCAGTTCCAGTTCCTCCACCCATACCAGCGGTAATGAACACCATTTTGGTATTGTGAGCAAGAACCTGACGGAGATCTTCAATGTTCTCGATGGCAGCATTGCGTCCTACTTCAGGAATTGATCCAGCACCACGTCCTTCAGTGAGTGTTGCACCAAGAACAATTTTGTGAGGAACAGGACTCTGATCGAGTGCTTGTTTGTCGGTATTGCAGACGAGAAAATCTACGCCTTTGATACCGAACTTATACATGTGGTTAACGGCGTTGCTTCCGCCGCCGCCGACACCAATCACCTTGATGATTGATGAGTATTCCGGAAGTTCGAATTTCATTGCTTCTTCGGATTTAAGGTTGTTATGTGTGTGAGTATCTGTTTGCATTGTTATGATTTCAGATGATTCATCTGAACTGAATAATGGAAGTTCGCCAGGAAGTGAACTTTGAAAATCTTCGTCTGTAATTGCTTCTCCGATTGACTCTGTTGGTTCGTCAGCATACATCCATGCATGTTCAACATTAACGAATACAGGAGTTGTTACCATTTGTTCCGCCTCATTATTTTCACCTGCGAGTTGAATCGGTTCAAAAGAAAGTTCTTCAACAATCGATTCCTCATTTGTAAATTCATCAGTCATCGCAAGTTCCGTCACAGAAACTTCTTCCGTCGTTGCGACTGGTTCAACAAAAGATTCAAATTGAACTTCAGCTATCGTTTCAGTAGCCAACTCAGCAATTACTTCAGGAATTACTTCTGCTACTATTTCAGGAGTCAGTTCTGCTGGTATCTCGGGAGTTACTTCAGCTACTATCTCAACAGTTTCTGCTGCGATAATTTCAAGTGGAGCTTCAACTGGCGTCTCAATTGTTGCTTCAACAACTAATTCAGCATTCTCTTCGGACACTACAGTTGGAGAATTTTCCAAAACAGGTTCTGCCGGAATTTCAACAATCGAAGCGAGAGGAACTTCAGCTACGAAGCTCGTTACACTGGATTTTGCAGGAATGAAACTCTCCTTCTTGTTTTCTTCGAAGGAATCATCTTCTGCATCATCAGCTCCTGGATTTCCAAAGCCTTTCATGATTTCAGCTACAGATCGTATCGTAGGAATCTTTGCAGGTGCTGATGCTTCCACTACTATTTCAGGTACTGTTGAAATCTGGTTTTCCGCGATAAACCGGGCTTGCTTTTCTGAATCTTCACGTGCCAGCATTTCCGCCCATTCGCGATCGAAATCTGAATCTCCTGTTTGTCCTGAGTTTACGATGTTCACTTCTTCTGACATTTGAACAGTTGATTCGATTGACGTTTCATTATTTATTGGAGCAACTTCGCTACTAACAACAGATTCATTTGAATTCCCGACTTGCTTTTTCTGACTTGACTCTACCTCTTGTTTCAAAATGGCTTTAAAGTCCCAACGAACAGGAGCACCTTCATTGTTTTTTGCAGAAACTTCCGGAGTTGGAACAGAAAGTGGGATTGAATCTTCCGCAGAATTACTGATCGACGGATTGCTCTCTTGCTGGTCGTTGTTGTCCATATTTTCGTCAAAAATCTTGTAGAAATCCATTGTTCCGATCGAATAAAAAACCGTTGAAAATTACTTTAGGAAGGCGTAAGGATGACCTTACACCAGCATAACTTGTTAACGGCCTTTTGTTCATTTCTGTTAATTGCCCGGATCTTCTTCGAACCATTGTTTTCCTTTGCTGAATATCTGATCGAACCATCCGCCCCTTTTCTTTTTGTCGGAATGTCCGGTAACCGCGTTTGTTTTTTCCTCGGAATATTTCTGTTTCTGTTGGGCATGAATACCTCGCATTACCAAACCGACACCAGTTGCAAACATCGGACTGGTCACTTCTTCTGAGCTTGAAGCCAAATGCTCATTCGGATATCCCACTCTGGTATCCATTCCAGTAACGTACTCCATCAATTGGGTGATATGTTTCAATTGACCACCACCACCGGTAACCACAACGCCTGCGATCAATTTCTTCTCGAATCCTGAATTTTTGATCTCGTAGTACACATGTTCCACGATTTCTTCCATGCGCGCCTGAATGATGTGAGCCAAATTCTTCACAGAAATCTCTTTATGAGGTCGACCGCGCAATCCAGGAATTGAAACAATTTCATTTTCCTGATTTTCTGAAGCAAGTGCAGAACCAAATTTTACTTTGAGCAATTCCGCCTGAGTTTTGATAATACTGCATCCTTCTTTGATGTCTTCAGTAATAATGTTTCCTCCGAAAGGAATAACAGCGGTATGGCGAATAATTCCATCATGGAAAATAGCCACATCAGTTGTACCACCACCGATGTCGACCAACACCACGCCCGCTTCTTTTTCCTCGTCACTTAAAACGGCATCAGCTGAAGCAAGCGGCTCAAGAGTGAGATCTGCAACTTCAAGGCCGGCTTTGTTCACACATTTGTAAATATTTCGTGCTGCAGCAACTTGCCCTGTGATAATATGGAAATTTGCTTCGAGACGAGTTCCAGACATTCCGATCGGGTTCTTAATTCCAATCTCATTGTCCACAATATATTCTTGCGGAATCACGTGAATTATTTCTTCACCAGGTGACATAACAAGTCGGTACATATCCTCGATGAGTTCATCAATATCTTTCTGACTTATTTCTTCATCGAGACTCCGACGCGTTTTCATTCCACGATGCTGCAGACTCTTGATGTGTTGTCCAGCAATACCGACATTCACGACTTTAATGTCGCAACCCGACTTATTACTGGCTTCATCAAGTGCCATTTTTATCGCCTTGACGGTTTCGTCAATATTCAGCACAACTCCTCGCGCAACCCCGAGTGATTCCGCTTTCCCCATTCCGAGAATTTCAATTTTCCCGTGTTCAGTGCGGCGTCCTACAAGAGCTGCAATTTTGGTAGTTCCAATGTCGAGTCCGACTACGATTTCAGATTCCATTTTGTGTTGGCTTTTTGGTACAAACTATTTGATTTTTATAACGAAGATCGATTGAAGAATAATCTGTCCAGTGGCTTGACTTATTCAATCCATAGGTATAGAAAATAGTGAGCTTTCTGAATTTGCCTTCGATGCCATCACCTTGGCCAAGAATAATTTTGTGATTCCCAATTCTCGGAATCAGTTCAAAACCATTATCAGGAGAAACATAAAGTTGAACCATTTGGACGGTTAAAAACGAATCAGCATCAATTGTTTTTACAATTTGCCAAATGTCATCCAGAAGAGTAACCGAACGAAAAGCAGAATCGGGAGATAATTTACTGAAATCAATTCCCGACATCGTTGCATATGAATCCGAAAAATATCCATTTACGAGAATTACAGGAGCTGTGTAATTGTCCATCCAAGGCATCAATTTTCCGCGATCATCGAAATAGTACGATTCGCCGCGCATATTAATTAATCGCGCAATCGGTCTGCGTTGTAATATTTTCACATAGATTTTTCCATCAACGCTGATACAAGCATCGCATGTTTCCACTGCAGCGTGTGCATTTACCAATTTTTCTATCGCAGGAATATTAATTCCAGATACAGATTGCGATGGCAAACCATATCCATGAGAACTCATGAGCGTTTTAACCTCTTCCTCAGAAATAAAGAAATGATTTGACTGGCGGTCAATCGAAATTTCAACACCTGACGTTATTCTTCTTTTGTTCTGGTTCGCCGCGAATCCAGTCAGAAAAATAATTGCAATTGCGCAAAGGCTCCATGCAGAAACAATAAGAATTTTCTTAAGCATGAATCCCTCCTTTCATTTTCAGCGCTTCTGAAACCGGGCGAACCAATCGGTCAATATCTCCAGCACCCATCATGATGAGCACATCAAAATTCATCGACAATAATTTGGATTCCAATTCTTCCTTCGAGACAACTTCTTTGGAGTCAACTTCAATTTTATTCAGCAACATTGTTGAATCGACACCAGGGATTGGCGTTTCACGAGCCGGATAAATTTCGAGAAGAACTACATCATCAAGCAACTCGAGACTTCTTGCAAATTGATCAGCGAAATCACGAGTCCGCGAGAACAAATGTGGTTGAAATACACCAGCTATCCGTTTATCAGGGTAAAGTTCACGTGCAGCAGAAACCGCTGCCTTTATTTCTTCGGGATGATGAGCATAGTCATCAATGACAATCATTTTTTCTGTTTTCAGCGCATACGTGAATCTGCGTTGCACTCCTGAAAAATTCCGGATCCCTTTTCTTATTCCATCACTCGTTGCACCATATTCAAACGCAAGAGAAATCGCCGCGATCGCATTTTCAACATTATGACGCCCCGGAATTGAAAGCTGGAGTCCTTCGATCGAATTTCTGACACCGCAGTAATCAAATACGAAGACGCCATTTTTGACATGA
>CAZBYM010000248.1:0-6429 GCA_964495745.1 uncultured Chryseobacterium sp.
ACCAGTTGCGGTTGCAGTTACAGCTGTTGGTTGCGTAATTATTATAGTTGCAGTTGTTGTACATCCGTTCGCATCCGTGACAGTGCATGTATATGTTCCTGCAGCGATTGTTGCAGTTGCTCCAGTTCCGCCGGAAGGAGTCCACGCATATGTGTATGGACCTGTTCCTCCAACAGGTGTTACTGTCGCGCTTCCATTTCCTCCATTGCATAACGCGTTGGTTCCTGCAATTGTGGCTGCAAGTCCGGTTGTGGTTCCAACTGTTACTGTGTTGGAATGTGTACATCCGTTAGCATCCGTAACTGTGCATGTCCATACTCCGGCTGCAAGACCAGTTACATTGGCTGTTCCATCACCAATTGGATTACCTGGAGTCCAATTGTAAGAATATGGACCGGTTCCTCCGGATGGACTAATCGAAGCAGTTCCGTTTGACGCGCTGCACGTTGCAGGCGTAGAAGTCATCGTGGATGTTATGGAAGTTGGTTGTGTAATTGTAAAAGTTCGTGTTGTTGAACATCCATTTGCGTCTGTAACTGTGACCGTATATGTTCCAATACAAAGTGCGGTAGCAGATGAGCCACTTCCTCCTGATGGTGCCCAAGAATACGAATAAGGTCCGGTTCCGCCAGCTGGTGTTACTGAAGCGGTACCTGTACATTGACCATTACATAAAACGTTGGTCTGAGTTCCTGTTGTTGTAATTGCAGCAGGTTGAATGATATTGAATGTTTGAGTAATTGTACAACCAACGGGTCCAGACGTAATCGTGCACGTATACGTTCCTGCACACAAACCTGTCGCTGACGAACCTGTACCGCCGCTTGGCGCCCACGAATAAGTGTATACCCCTGTTCCTCCACTTGCAGTTACAGATGCTGTTGCATTGCATTGTCCGTTACAAAGTACGTTGGTCTGCGTGGGGACTGAAGTAATTACTGGAGGTTGTGTTATTGTGAATGTTTGTGTTGTAGAACAACCAGCGGCATTTGAGACAACACAAGAATAAGTTCCCGCACACAAACCAGTTGCTGATGCACCTGCACCACCGGAAGGTGACCAGGCGTATGTGAATGGTCCTGTTCCCGCAGTGATAGTAACAGTTGCTGATCCAGTGCATTGTCCTGCACATGTAATGTTCGTTTGCGATCCTGTAGTTGTGATTCCGGCTCCTGAAGTAAAGACAGTTACTTGATCTGTAACTGTGATTGGTCCAGCACAGGTATTATTTACTACTTGTGCAGTATAAGTTGAAGTTGTCGACGGACACACCGTAATCGGATTCGCACTTCCTAAGTTACCCGAGGGCCCGAACCAGGTTAACGTATAATTGGGCGGTCCCGTAGGCATAAATCGTTTTCCATCATTGGTGGCAGTCCATTGTGTTGCGTTTCTTCCTGCGACTGCGACTGCTGCTGTTCCTGCAGCATTTTGAATTCCTTCGATTGCAAGTCCTCCATTCCACGCAGTGCAAAGTGGCTTATTCGCAATGTACATGTCAATGATATTCGTTGTTTCGTGCAATACAATTTGCTGTGTTGCAAGCATGGTATGACAACCAGAACTGAACATTGGAATTTCATACCAGCTGATAACCATTTCACGGCAAGGGCTTGTTCCATAAACTGCATATCGAACATCTGTAGCAGTTCCTGGTCCGGTAACAGCAGGATCGATATCGTGATAAGGTGCCATGATAGCATTGATCGGAACTCCGGCATTTGGAATCGCGTTGGCTGCAGTGAATGACCACTGACAAAAACCACCTGCATAGGCTAAGTTGAAAGAAATTAATCCATTGGATCCAACAACAAATTGATTGTAAGTATTACCATAGAACTCAAAACAAAAAGGTAAATTAATTGCAGGTGTCCAGGTATCATCAATATTGATCAATACTTGCGTTCCGGCAGAATAGGAATATGGGCTATAAGCGATGTTGGAAACGGAATACGAAGTGGTCTGCATCGTTCCTTGAATCGCAGCTGTAAGATTCACACATTGACCTGGACAAACGGTTTGATCAGGCCCCGCATTCACCGCAGGACAGGCTGAAGCCTGCGCGAATAAATCCACACTCGGGACGGTAAGTAGTGCGAGAAATGCAACGAGTAATTTTTTTCTCATCGGGGAAAGATTAACATGGATAATTTGCCGACGAAATGTACAAAAATACCTGATGAGATCAGTAGAAATTCATCCACAAAAAAGTAACAATGAAGTGAATCTTATCAGATTGCTACGATTCGAACGAAATCTCGTAAGAAGTTCCGTTCTGACGGTTGATCTCTAATTTGCTGCCTAATTTTTCCGCCATTTCGAAGGAAGTCAGCATCTTTTCCCGCTCTTTCTCTTTGTCAATTATTATCGACGAAACTATAGAAAGGCGCACATGAGTGTTGATTTTTTTTAGACGAATGGAAATTGTCTCTTTCTTCTCTGTGTGCGAATTTTCGCTGAGAAACAACATTGTAATTTCGTTCAGCAACAAGCCTGAAATAGACGCTTTTGCCACATTTAGCTCGCATTGGTCCAAAGTGGTGACAAAATCAGTATTCCGGCCGGCGAAGGTTGCACGATAGCCTGCAACCAGATCTATTACCAGATCTCTGAAATTGATACGGTCGACTTTTTCCGACTGATAAAGCTGGCGTTGCAACATATCGAGGCTATTGATTCTGTTTCGCAAATCTTTGAAGAGATCACGATGAAAATCATCTTGCGCGCGTTTTGATTCTGTACGAATGAGATCTTGAATAAGGGAAAAATTATTTCGTACGCGTCGATGTATTTCGTTGAGCAGAATACGTTTTTCATCCAGAATTAATTCCAGTTCTTTTTGCGTTTTTTTTCTGCGTGATGTTTCTATAGTTAATGCAATCACTTGAGCTATGAAAAGGCCGAGCTTTTGTTCACCGCTGTCCCATTCGCGACTACTCATAGTGTCTTCGAAGCAAACAAGCCCAAACATTTTTCCAGAAATCCGGATAGGAACATCGATTAACGAGATTATTCCATGCGCTTCAATGTAGCTTGTTTTGAGTTCCGCAGTATTAGGATCATTAACCGCGTCTGTTGTCGGAATAATTTCCTCAGTTTCGAACAGACGAAAATAGTTGGGAATTTGGTAGCGATATAAAGTAACGTTGTCAAGAACACCTTCTACTCGATTATCAAAGTTGATCAGACTAGTTATTGATGATTGATCTTCTCCGAATTCCCAGATATTTACTCTGGTAACTTCCATGGACTCTGCGGCGATCCTGCATATTTCAAGAAGCGCATCCTCCAGTGAACCTTGCCCGATTACGGCAGAACGCAATAGATTTTCAGCGGCATTCTTTCTTTTCTCTGTTGCTTCGATTTGCTCGAGATGAATGTTGACATCTGCAATAGTTACGAGTAAATTATTGTCCTGATTTTTTTTTATTCTACATTGGACATGCATCTGATTCGCCATCGTGCTTTTAACAACGCTTGCGAAAGAATATGGAAAAACTGAATGGTCAGCAGTGAACAAATGTTTTGGAAATCCAGGAAGAAGTTGATCCACTTCTTTGGCAGCATAGTCACCCAGGAGTGAAGTCAAGCATAAATTCTGATAAATAATTTTCCCGGCATCATTAACAATAATGATCCCTATTGGCAATTCATCGAAAACACTCTTGTACTTTTCCAGAAATTTCGTTGTCGAAAAAGTTGAACTCATTACTGCATTAACTCTACCTTTCGAAGCGGAAAACTATGAATTAATAGTATACAATGTCGGTTATTATGGAGAATTTCTTTGAATTGAAAGATGGGAATCGCTTGTTCTATCAATATTGCGAGATTGCAGATGATAAACCAACTGTGATTTTTCTGAATGGATTATCACAAAGCACGCTATCCTGGATGGCAATCGCTCCCGTTGTGGCCCGTTCGTTTAATACTTTAGTGCTCGACCTCGTGTTTCAGGGAAAATCAAGTGATGAAGGAGATTTCAGAACCTATGACCAGCATTCTGAAGATGTAACATTGCTAGTTCAATTCTTGAAAATTCAGAAACCGGTTTTGTGTGGGTTGTCATATGGAAGCGCTGTTGCTCAACATGCGCTCGTGCGTTATCCGAGTTATTATCATGGCGGAATTCTCATGTCGACTTTCGCTCACAATTCAGCAATTTTTACGGCAACGGGTGAGAGTTGGAAAACCGCGTTGAACATTGGTGGTTATCCATTGCTTTTGGATATCATGCTTCCGACTGTTTTGGGTGCAACATATTTTGAGCAGCCGCTGATTCCGATCGCAACAATGAAAGAGCAGCGTGTAACAGCGAATCCACTTCCGATAAATTTACTGAAACTCATGCAAGCAACAGAAGTTCGTGGAGATTTTCGTCCGCATTTGGGTAAAGTTCAAGTACCAACACTTGTTGTTCATGGTAATGAAGATTTGTTGATCCCCGTTGCAGTTGCGGAACAAGTGGCTTCTAATATTTCGAATTCAGAGTTTGTGGTGTTGGATAAAGTAGGGCACACTTTAAACTTGGAAGCGATTCCGCAAGTGAACAAACTCATCCATGAATTCGCTGGAAAGCTTAGGTGATCAGTATTTATTCAGGAAGTGTTCTTCAATGTCGAATGTTGAACGCACACCAACCAGATCATATTCGTTTTCGAGCCACGATTCTGCCACACGTCGCCCTTCTTCTTTCAGATGTACAAGAAACTCCCATGACGTATTAAGTTTGCTCGAATAGGAAAGTTGATCGAGAACTTCGTAGCCCGAAATGCAATGGACAAAAATTTCGCGATCCTGCTCAGGCAATTTCATTCCGCGACGAATAAGTTCATTGCGATAGTGAACCAGATGCATTTCATTGATCAGACTGGAATTGAAACTGATCTCACTAACACGTTCCTGAATATCGCGGGCAGAAGTAGGAATCTTATGAATGTTTAGCGAATTGATTTTCACCAGCAACACATCATGCGCTGAAGTTTCTGCAATTAGGGGCGTAAGAGGTGGATTACCCATGTAACCTCCATCCCAATAATATTCATTATCAATTTTTACGGCTTGAAATAACATTGGCAAACAAGTAGACGCGAGCACCGCTTCAACTGTTATTTCGTGATTATGAAAAACTTTAGCACGATTTGTTTTTACATTGGTCGCACAAATGAATAGTTTCTTGGTATTGTAATGTTGCAATTCTTTGAAGTCGATAAGTTCCTCGAGAATATCGCGCAGTGGATTATAATTGAAAGGATTTAATTCATAAGGCGAGAGCGTTTGCGAGATTGCATTGAACCACATGTATCCCGGCGAGTGATACATATTTCCAAAGTTCATCGTGTTGTCCCATGTAGAAGGCTTGAACATGAAATTTCCCTGTTGCGAAATTTTTTTCCAGAGCGTTTCAAGCATTTCTTTCGCTTTGGCCGGCCCGCCAAGATGAAGTCCATAAGCTAAGGTAACGGCATTGACAGCTCCAGCACTTGTTCCGCAAATTCCTTCTGCTACCAGTTCTTCAACCTCAAGCAAACGATCAAGAACACCACACGTAAATGCACATGAGCTCCTCCGCCTTGCAAGGCAAGTGAAACATGTTTTTGATCAAAACGATTACGGGGATTCATCGCGCGAAGTTAGACAATGTTAGGTTCACCGTTATGACGTTCACCGTTCACCGTTAAAACGTTTACTGTTATCTTGAAAGTTGTCGGGAGACCACATCATTGTGCATTCCATCCACCGTCAACAGGAATTGACGTGCCGGTAATCAACTCTGCATGTTCTGAAGCAAGAAAAACGCAAAGCGCCCCAAGTGATTCTGTTTTCACGAATTTTTTTATTGCGTGTTTAGTCAGCATCACTTGTGTGATCACATCTTCTTCCGATATGTTGTGTGTTTTCGCTTGATCTGCAATTTGTCCGCGAACAAGAGGAGTATCTACATAACCCGGACAAACGGCATTCGCTGTAATTCCGAATGGAGCGCCTTCCAACGCAGTAACTTTTGTTAAACCGACAAGTCCGTGCTTGGCGGCAACGTAAGCGGATTTGAATTCAGATGCAACAAGTCCATGGGCAGAAGCAATATTTATTATTCTTCCCCAATTTCGTTTTTTCATTCCCGAGAAAACGTGATGAGTAGTATGAAAGGCAGCTGACAAATTCAATCCGATAATGGCATTCCATTTTTCAGCAGGAAATTCTTCAATTGGCGCAACAAATTGCATTCCTGCATTGTTGACGAGAACATCAATCGCGCCAAGATTCTTTTCAGTTTCCCCAATGTATTTTTCAATTTCAGAAGGCTGAAGAAGATTAGCTCCTGAAAAATATGTTTTCACGCCAAATTCTTTTCCAACTGAAGCTCCGATTTCAGCTCCATTTTTTTCAAGACCGTTGAAGGAGATGTTGTACCCGGCTTTGGCGAAT
>CAZBYM010000249.1:0-6396 GCA_964495745.1 uncultured Chryseobacterium sp.
AGACACCGTTTGTCCGTTTACAACAACCCAAACATCCAAAGAGGCAAGAGTTCCGTTTAATGTCAGACTGTCCATACCCGAAGTAGATCCATTGGAGTAACGAACAATACGATAATTGGAAAGTGCAACTGCCGAAGAAGTTGGATTGTAAATTTCAAAGGCCTTATTATTACCTGAACCTTCTACTATTTCAGAAATGAATAGTTCAGAACAAAATGTTTGCGCGCTCAGGGAAAATGCGGAGCCGACAAAAAATACTGCGAGTAGCGTTTTTTTCATGATTGAAAATGAGTTGATAAGGACATTATGTCCAAACCTGATTTTTACTTTTTGTTTTGTTAACCAATCTAAAGACACGATGCACCAACTGTGCTATGCGTGCTGAAGCGGTTTCGGAGACTTGCTGAAAGCAATTCCTTAAGGGTGTTCACTCCAGAACGCGACAAATGTAGGCCAAAAACTGAAGCGGATAAAATCGCAAGATTACGTTTTCATTAACGCTTGATTACGAAGATGAAAATTCAGCCTGAATTCAACGTCTGTTAAAAAGCGAGAAATAATTATGTCCTTGAAATCCAGTCTTTTGATTGAATTTGACCTGAAATTGCTTTCTGAAAATGGTGGATATTTTGTCGAAAACTAAACGGGTTTCGAGATGATTTCCTCTCATAATTCTGCGCCGGAACCAAATTTCTGAGTTACGATAACGTTATGTGCCGCAGGGCCACGTTTTTCTTCACGCAAATCAAAAGTTACGTGATCACCTTCATCGATTGATCCTGCCACGTCTTTAATATGCACGTAATATTCCTGATTCGATTCCATATCTCGAATAAAGCCAAACTTGCTTTTTCTGTTGAAAAATTTGACGATTCCTTTTCGCATGAGATGGGTATGAGATTATTGGGATAATCGTGATACGAAGATATAAAATTGACTAAATCGAAAGGATTCACTCAACTCTATTATTCCATTACATTTGCAGGGAATAACAAAAAAAACGAGTCAATGAATAAAGGTCCGGTTTCACAATTTATCAATCATCACTATCGTCATTTTAACGCAGCTGCTTTGAAAGACGCTGCAATTGGATACGAAACGCATCTTCTCGAAGGAGGAAAAATGTTGGTTTCACTTGCCGGAGCAATGAGTACAGCGGAGCTTGGAGTTTCTCTTGCTGAAATGATTCGTCAGGATAAAATCGCAATCATTTCTTGTACCGGTGCGAATCTTGAAGAAGATTTGATGAACCTCGTGGCGCATTCTCATTATCGTCGCATTCCAAATTACCGTGATCTTACACCGCAGGAAGAATGGGATTTGCTGGAGAAAGGAATGAATCGCGTTACTGATACGTGTATTCCCGAGGAAGAAGCATTTCGTCGTTTGCAAAAACATATTTATGAACTCTGGAAAAAAGCCGATACGAATGGAGATCGCTTTTTGCCGCATGAGTTTATGTACGCGATGATCAACAGTGGCGTGTTGAAACAGTATTATGAAATCGATCCGAAAAATTCATGGATGATCGCAGCAGCTGAAAAAAATCTGCCGATTATTTGTCCGGGATGGGAAGATTCTACCATGGGAAATATTTTCGCCTCGTATGTTATCAAAGGTGATCTTAAACCAACCACGATGAAAAGTGGAATTGAGTACATGGTTTGGTTGAGCGACTGGTACAGAAAAAATTCTTCCGGCAAAGGAATTGGATTTTTTCAGATTGGCGGTGGAATTGCCGGAGATTTTCCGATTTGCGTTGTACCGATGATGTATCAGGATTTGGAATGGCATGATGTTCCGTTCTGGTCATACTTCTGTCAGATTTCAGATTCGACTACTTCTTACGGTTCATATTCAGGCGCAGTGCCGAACGAGAAAATTACCTGGGGCAAACTTGATATCAATACACCAAAATTTATTGTAGAGTCGGATGCAACCATTTGTGCACCTTTGATTTTTGCATGGATATTAGGTTGGTAAAAAAACATTAGCATTATTGCGGAAGCCGTTCACTTGTGATTGGCTTTTTTTGCTAAATTGCTTACGGTCAAACC
The DNA here is from genome assembly GCA_964495745.1 of uncultured Chryseobacterium sp. Classification (GTDB taxonomy): domain Bacteria; phylum Bacteroidota; class Bacteroidia; order Palsa-965; family Palsa-965. The sequence continues at coordinate 2,058 of CAZBYM010000249.1, forward strand.
TCACTCATGAAACTTCTACGCGCATCTTTGATAATGATGTTCCTGCTAAACGCGCTCATGTTGTGTTCGCAGATAACACAGGAGTGGAGCCAATCTTATGCATTTCCTACTGGTATAAATGCAGGAATTGCATATTGTTCACCCCTGATCGACCAATCAGGTAATATTTATGTAGGTGGCGCAGAGCAGAATGACAGCAGCATGTTTCTAGCCAAGTTCGATCCAAATGGTAATGTGTTGTGGAAACGTTATTATAATCGCCCAAATTCCATCGGATATCAATCTGTAAAATACCTTGCAATGGATAGCAATGGAGACATAATTGTCTGTGCGAATGATCTCACCTGGACGGCAGATTTTGACGTAACCCTTCTAAAATATGATCAGCAGGGCAATCGTTTATGGCAGTACACTTACTCACAAGCTAATGCCGATCATGCGCTTGATATGGCTGTTGATGCCCAGAACAATATATATTTACTCATTGCGGGAAATTGCGGTTTATCTTATCCATCGCCTCACACTCTTCTAAAGCTAAGTGCATCCGGAATACTAACGCAGAGCAATGTAATTTATGTTGCTTCTTCCAATTATTCGGGTGGTGATTTGATACTTGGAGCGGCTGGCCAGATTGGGTTTCGTATTTCTCACTGGGATAGCGCGAATGTATTTCGCAATCTAATATTCGTATGTGATTCTGCCTTCAATATTGTATGGTCCCGAACTTTCGCCAACTATGGTATTTTTACAATGGCAATGGATTCTGTGGGCAATGTTACTGCCGTTGGAAACACTAACTCTATTAATTATTCTGGCATTCTAAGAATCGAGAAGTTCGATACATCTGGTAATACGGTATGGAGCAGGACTACGGGAGTATTTGGCGCATACGTTTTTGCTTATGACATGCTGATTGATCCAAATGGAGATTATTATTTCGCGGTCAATCAAAGTAATTATCCGAATCCTGCGAATGGATATGTAACAAAGTTTTCTGCATCAGGAGTCATGGTTTGGTATTACCAGATCATCAACCCTTATGGCCCTGAAGAGTATTGCCAAAATCTGCGGTTCTTAAATGGTAACACGCTTCTGGCTAAAACGCTGAGGGTGGTTGGTGGCCCACAACAGTGGTGGAATATTTATGACCAATTAGAAATTGATACAACGGGAAGTGTTCTGTCATTAGCATCTTATGCTTATCCATACCAACAGGGGCAGGTTGCGGTGACACCAACGGCTGAGTTTATTCCGACAGGAGAATTGGTTACTGTTTCAATGTTTCCGAACAGCGGACAATTCGAATTGACGAAATTCTGTCGCGGAGGTGTATGTGTTGAAAATGTCAACGGCGTTGTGTTCATGGATGACGATGGAAACTGTAGCATAGATTCCGGAGAAGCCGGAGTGCCCGGTAGAATCGTAACGATAAACGGCGGTCAATATTATGCGATGTCTGATACAGCCGGAGAGTTTTCTCTTTCATTGGGTCAAGGCAATTTCATCATGGACGAATCATTGCCCTTGTATTGGATGGAGACATGTCCTGCTCCTATTGCGATTAATCTTACAAACGCGCAAGATTCCTCTTATGGCAATAAGTTCGGCAACCAAGTCATTCCCAATGTCACCGATGTTGGTGTGAATTCATTTACCACATCTGCTACTCCGGGAACCCAACAGTATCATATCCTTCATTATGAAAATAACGGTACAATCTCGGCTAACGGTTCTTTTACCTTGGATCTGGACCCGATTTTTAATTTCGTAAGTGCAGATATTCCACCTGACACCGTTAGTGGAAATCACTTGGCATGGAATTTTTCTTCGCTGCTTCCTTTGCAGGGCAACAACATTGCAGTTCTTACCACTATTACTACTTCAACTTCAGTGAATTCTTTCTATGGAAACATTGCGACGATTATTCCATCAGCATCGGACTTTAATGGTACGGACAACACGTACCGTGACTCCGGTATTGTTACTGGCTCGTATGATCCTAATCGCAAAAATGTCTGGCCGCGGGGTACCATCGATTACTCAGATAGTATTTTGACATATACCATTTTCTTTCAGAACACAGGAACCGACACAGCATTGAACATTTACATCCTTGATACACTTTCATGGATGCTTGATTTATCTACATTTCACATTGTCACTGCCAGTCATTACATGATTCCTTCGCTGCAGGGAGAACGCACCATCCGTTTCAGTTTCCCGAATGTCATGCTTCCTGACAGTGGCACCAATGAAGCGCTGAGTCATGGATATGTTCGCTACACAATTCGGCAGGGTCATTGGCTACCGCCACTTACTGTGATCAGGAATACTGCTCAAATCTATTTTGACTTCAATGAAGCTGTCACGACCAATACGGTCTCTGATACTTTGAGCAGTATGCCGGGAATAGCTGAAAGTTCTGTTTCAACAATAACGGTTTTCCCAGTTCCGGCAACCCACCAAGTTGTAATAAAAACTCCCGGTTATGAATCAGAAATCTTGATTTCTATATTCGATGCAACAGGAAGAATGGTCCTGGAACAAACTTCTCAGCAAATAGCAGATGGGACAACAGTAACATTGACGGACCTTGCATCAGGCTGTTACTATCTGAGAATTATTGGTAATAATTACAATGCATCGCTTGTGTTACCGGTTTTGCGTGAATAGCATTGTTCTCTTGAGGAAAGTTAACAACAAAAGCGTTGCGCTTCCCGGACTACGCCTGTTACCCAATTCCTCTTTTTCGTAGTTTCACGCGATGGCCAAAGTCAAAGGTAAATTCGAAAAGCACGCCACTTCTCCTAAAAAAAGTTTCTGGTCAGACGACAAGAAGATCGGTTATGTTCTTGGCGGCATTGCTTTTTTGCTTTATATCCAAACTGTTGGTTTTGATTACGCACTCGACGACCGCGCTGTATTGTATTCAAACAAATACGTGACAGACGGTTTCGGTGGTTTTGGAAAAATTCTATCTACTTTTTATTGGGCTGGATTTTGGGAATCCAATGCAGGGTTGTTCCGTCCTGTTTCACTATTGCTCTTTGCAACTGAATGGCAGATTTTTGGAAACAATCCAGGAGCATTTCACTTCGTGCATACTGTTTTGTATGCAGTGGTGTCGATCCAACTGTTTTTGTTTCTCAGAACGCTTTTCAATAAACAAAGTGTTACGCTTCCTTTTCTCGCCACATTGATTTGGATAGTCATGCCTATTCACACAGAGGTTGCGGCTAATCTAAAAAGTGCGGATGAAATTTTATCACTACTATTTTCACTTCTTGCATTTCGTCAACTGCTGAAATGGAAGGAAGACAACAGTACAGCCACACTTTTATTTTCATGCGGATGTTTCTTTCTGGCGTTGCTCTCAAAGGAAGGTGCGGCTCTAATGATTCCAATTGCATTATTGATGTTGCATCTTTTCCGTGGCGTCGCATTGAAAGAGCTCGTTCGTCCTGGAATTTTTCTGTTCGGAATTGCTGCGGTTTGGTTTGCATATCATCGGCTCGTGATCAGCAGTGCCCCATCATCAATGATTGCGTATGACTATCACAACAATGCATTATTGGCGAGCGATAGTTTTGTAGCGCGACTTGGAACAGCAATTGCAATTCAGGGACATTATTGGTGGAAGATGATAATTGGATATCCTTTGAGTTACAATTATTCTTTCAATGAAATTCCTGTAAATGGGTTTGGTGATGTATGGGCAATTGTTTCGTTGTTGGCTCTGGTTGGTGGAATCGCGTGGGCGTTGATTAACATGAAAAAAAATTCTATTCCAGCTTTCGCAATCATATTCTATCTAGTTGCGTTTGCCCTGACCAGCAATATTTTTTATCTCATTGGGGAAACAATGGGCGACCGTTTGACTTTTGTGCCATCGGTTGGCTTTGCAATTCTAGTTGCGTGGGCAATTTCAAAAGTGACGAAGAGTCTTGACTTTTCCGGGTTAAATCGATCGGCATTAATGTTTGGAACGACGATATGTGTTGTGTGGTCCATCTTAACATTCACGCGTAGTCAGGCTTGGGCGTATGAATCTGTTCTATTCACGATCGACGTAGAACATGCTCCCGGAAGTGCTCGTGTGCATTACAATTACGGAGTGTTGTTAATGGGCGATGCACAACAGCAAGTTGATGAAATCAAAAAGCAGCAATTATTGAAGGATGCGTATGCGGAATTCACAACCGCGTATGCGATCGACTCGATGGACATTCAATCGTGTTTCAATTTAGGGGTTGTCGAATATCGCCGGAAAAATTATGCGGAATCGGTGAAGTGGTCGCGAAAGACGATGGTAATTGTTCCAGGTTATACTGAGGCATAT
>CAZBYM010000250.1:0-6395 GCA_964495745.1 uncultured Chryseobacterium sp.
TCGCCGTGTAATTAATAACGTCAATGTTCTCATTGCGCAATTCACGAACAATTCCATGAATACGCGAACCTTTCATTCCAACACAAGCTCCTACAGGATCAATACGATCGTCATATGATTCAACAGCGACTTTCGCACGCTCACCTGGCTCACGAACAATTTTCTTAATTGTTATTAGGCCGTCATAAATTTCCGGCACTTCCATTTCGAACAATTTCTCAAGGAAGGATGGTGCAGTACGAGACAAAATAATTACAGGAGAACTGTTTCTCAAATCAACTTTGAAAACTACAGCGCGAACACTATCGCCTTTCTTGAAAAAATCTCCAGGAATCTGTTCAGTCTTTGGCAAAATCAACTCGTTTCCTTCATCGTCAAGGATCATTGTTTCCTTTTTCCAAACCTGATATACTTCGCCCGTGATTACATCTCCAACACGCTCTTTGTATTTCTTATAGAGTGAATCTTTTTCAAGATCAAGAACACGCGAAACAAGATTCTGACGAATTGCAAGAACAGCACGGCGACCGAAATCATCCAGCTTGAGACGATCTGTTACTTGCTCTCCAATTTCAAAATCGGGCTCAATTTTTCTTGCAGAAGCAAGTGCAATGTGCTTGTTCTCGTCGTAATCAAAACTATCTTCCGCAAATTCATCGTCAACAATTTCACGGTTACGCCAGATTTCAAGGTCACCACGCTCCGGATTTACAATAACGTCGAAGTTATCGTCGCTTCCCCAGCGCTTGCGGATCATGCTCCGGAATACGTCTTCCAGAATACTCATCAACGTAGCACGGTCGATGTTCTTGATGTCTTTGAATTCCGAAAAGGATTCAATCAGATTGATGTTTTCCATTGTTAGGGTATTAAATCGATGTGGCTTTTGGCCTTATTTCAAAATTAGAATTTGATTACAATTTTGGTCTCTTTGATTTCCGGTAATGCAATTGTGATATTTTTCTCGACATTCTGCTTTGCTTTTCGCCCTTCAATTCTCTCTTTGGTAATCTGCATCAACGTAATTTCTTTGTCGTTTGCATTTACCAGATTGCCTTTTACTTTTTTTCCATCAATCAACTTTACATCCACTTCTTTTCCAATATTCTTGGTGTATTGTCGCAACACTTTGAACGGTTGATCAAGTCCGGCCGATGAAACTTCGAGTTCAAAATCTTCCACTTCACGGTCTAGACTCTTTTCAATAAACCTGCTTACGCTTACACATTGGCCAATTGCAACACTTCCTTCGCGATCAATTAACACAATGATCTTGTTCATCGGTGTCACATGCACATCAACCAGGAAACAATCTGTGTCCTGAAGGGCCGTTTCGGCAAGTTCCCGAATGTGAAATACGCTAATCATGGCAAAAAAACAGGGGACTTAACGTCCCCTGGGCTCAATTATTCATAAACAGGTTGCAAATATACAACTATTTTGGATTATCAACAAACGTTCATAACTCGAAACCTTTTGCCGACCAAAGCGTATCTATACCTGATAGAATTCGTTATATTGCCGATTAATTAGTCGTTCTTTTATTATTAGCTCAGAAATAAAAGGCGCCATTTTTCACCAAAAACCCATAACCCATGGAGCCCATAAAACAACCCAAATTGCAGAAATGGCCTTGGCTTAAAGCGCTGACCTTCTGCTCTTTAATTCTTTATCCAGGACTTGAATTGCTTGCGCAAAACAGCGGCACAAGTTCAGGAAAAATTACCGTTGGAGAAATTGCATTGTATGTTGGGATCATCGTAGTAGTAATTGTTGTAGCCTGGTTTTTCGCGTCACGGCAAACTGACAAGATTGAAAAGGAGCAGCATGATCATCCCCACACTCCAAAGAAACACTATGATCATCCTAATGATCCGCATTTCAGAAAACTGAGGAAGAAGACGTCTTAACAGCCCGTTCCCTAAATAGGAGAACAAACCTAAAAAGCCTTCTCACCGCCTAATTACAATTAGGTTTGGCGAGAAGGCTTTTGATTTTTGAAATTCTCTGAGCAGCAAATACCTAGTTTACTTTCTCTCCGTTTTTGTACTTCTGCTGAAACATTACTTTCCCTTCAGGATCGTAATAAATCCAGGTTCCATCGGGCTTGCTGACTTTTCTGGTCTTGTAAACTTTCTTCCCATTCGCTTTGGTCAGAACGTATTCTTTCACCTTCACAAGTTTGTGATGCGTCACACTTTGCTTTTCTCCTGTGATGTAATAGTTGTTTGTTTTGCCCGACAATTTTCCTTCCGTATAATGCGTCACCGTTTTTAATCCGCCGGTTTCGTAATAGAACTTCCATTCACCATCCAATTTATCGTAATAATAATTGCCCGACTCTTCGAGTATTCCATGCTTGCTCCACGTGCTCCACTTTCCGTGCTTCATTCCATATCGATACTTTCCTGTTTGATGAAGTGTGCCGTTATCCCACCAGTAGTTCCATTTCCCTGTTTTTCTGCCTTTCAAATATTCTCCACTGTAATTTGTCTTCCCATTGTAATACCATCCTTCCCATTTTCCGGTCATTATTCCTTTCGCAAAACTTCCCTGATCCTTTGGATTTCCATTGTCCCACCACGAACTCCAGAAGCCTTCTTCTTTCCCCATTGACAACTTTCCTTCCTGCAACTTCTGGCCACTTTCAAACCAAAATGTCCACAAACTGTCACGAACTCCTTCTACGAAAAACCCTTCTTTGTACTTCTGTCCATTCGGATACCAGAAAGTCCACGCGCTGTCTTCTTTGTCGTTCTTGTACCAGCCATCCATTTCCATCTGCGTGGAATTCTCAAACCAATATTGCCAATGACCATTTCGTAAATCGTTCTTAAACTCGCCGCGCATTTCAAGTTCCCCGTCTGGCTTGTACCAGGTCCACGTTCCGCTTTTCCGGTCGTTTGTGTATTGACCCTCAAAACTGACCTTCCCATCGCTATGCCAGTGTGTCGCTTTCCCATTCTTCATTCCATCGCGGAACTCTTCTTTTGCTTCGAGAATTCCTTCAGGAGTCCAGAATGTCCAAACAGAATCTTTCACTCCTCCACGATAAATTCCCTCGCACCATTTACTTCCGTCATCAAAAGCAAGAATTACTTTTCCATATCCGTTCTTAACGATCTGCTTTCCATCTTCACTCCATAAATTCACATAATACTGGCGACCGTTCTTGTATTCATACTCTTGCGAAAGCTTTCCTTTAACATCCCACTGTTTCCACAATCCACTCTTCTTTCCTTTTACGAATGCGCCTTCTTCTTTCTTGTTTCCATTCGGATACCATTCCATGTAGATTCCATGCAAAGTATCATCAGCAAAATATCCATCACTTTGAGGCGATCCATTTTCCACATAATATTGGAAATGTCCATCCTTTACAGATTGCCAATTGTAATTGTGAAAAGTGATTTTGTATTGTTCCTTGCTTTTTACATTCCCGTTTTCGTAATAGGAAACCCAGGTACTGTCAGGAAGATTCTCGACGTAACGACAAATCAAAAACGGTTCTCCTCCAGGATACCAATATTTAGCAGGTCCGCTTTTCTTCCCGTTGTAAAAGTTTTCCTGCGCTTTTAATTTTCCATTGTCATAATAAAATAACCAGAGTGAATCTTCTTTGCCCAACTTGTAAAATCCTGAACGCTGAATTTTTCCACTCTGATAATAGTAAATACACTTGCCGTGTAATTTGCCATCGAGCCAGATCTCATCGCTCTTCTTCTGCTTCTGCGCATCATCGTAGTAGGTCGATTTTCTCTCCGGTGGACTCTTCGGTGGTTTTTCAGTTTTCGATTTTCCTTTCGGCTCTTTATACACTGGAACCTGAGCATGGAATGTCAGGACGAAAACAAGAAAAAGAAGGGAGAGTGAATATTTCATGTGATAATAACGCTGGATTCACAAAAAGTTGCATGCTCCACTAGAGTCATGACGGGCAAAACTATGTGAAAACTTCAGTTTCTTTGAAAAGACTCTCTTTTTTTAATGAACATATTACTGTGAGCAGGCTATTATCTCATCTACCGCATCACGGATTTCCTGACGAGCTTTTAATACTTCCTCTTCTGTAGTACTTGCTCCAAGCGAAATTCTAATGCACGATCTCGCTTCTTCTTCATTTAGTCCCATGGCACGCAGAACGTGGGAAGGTTGATCCAGCGCCGAAGTACATGCTGAACCGGTTGCAAATGCCAGGTGCGGTAATTTCATGATTAATTTTTCTGCGCGAATCCCTTTAAGAAGAATATTGGACGTGTTCGGTAATCTGTCTCTCACACTTCCATTGATGAAGCCACGATCGTCTTCTGTAATAAATTGCTCCATTTTTGTTCGCCATGCGGAAAGTCGTGAAGCATTTTCCCAGAGATGTGAACTTGCCAGTTCTGCGGCGACTCCCATTCCTACTATTCCTGGGACATTCAATGTGCCTGATCGCAATCCACGCTCGTGTCCGCCACCGTGAATCAATGGGGAGATTGTTACTCTCGGATTTTTTCTCCGAATAAATAATGCGCCTGCGCCTTTCGGCCCGCCAAATTTATGTGCAGAAATACAACAGCAATCGATTCCCAATTCGTTCACATCTACTCTTGTTTTTCCAAGAGCTTGGGTTGTGTCACTGAAAAGTAATGATCCGTTTGCATGCGCCAGTTCTGAAATAGCACCGATATCCTGAATGGTTCCTGTTTCATTATTTGCAAGCATAATTGCAACGAGAATCGTGTCGCTACGCAAAAGTGATTTCAGTTCTGCCAGATCAACAATACCTTCCCGATTTACCTGAAGGAAAGAAATTTCAAAGCCATCTTCAGCCAATTCGTTGCACACATCAAGTACTGCTTTGTGCTCGGTCACAACTGTGATGATATGTTTCCCTTTTGCAGAATACGATTTAGCAATCCCTTTTATTCCAAGATTAATTGATTCCGTTGCACCGGAAGTAAAAATGATTTCTTGCGGTTCACATCCAATGAAAGATGCAACTTGCTCTCTCGATTTTTCAATGGCTTCTGATGCATACCAACCAAAACGATGCGTATGACTCGATGCATTTCCAAATTCGCTGGAGAAAAACGGAAGCATTACTTCCAATACCCGCGGATCAACAGGAGTGGTTGCGTTATGATCGAGATAGATCAGCGGAGTCATGGGCAAAGATAGCACCCACTTGACAATTCGGCGTTCTTCGTTGCGAATTGTGAATTGAGAGTTGAGAATTTGGCATTGAACACTAGTGTCTCCTGAAGTGAATAACTTTCAGTAACAAATGTTCAATTTACAATGAATAACTCAAAAAAAAGGAAGGTGTCGTCTCCCGTCGACACCTTCCGAAATGTTCCCCGAATAAAACACACGAAATCGGGGAGGTCCGTAGGACTCCTACGGAGAGGTAACTTAACCGGTAGGGCCTTTCGCTGAAACAACAGCTACGGGGTTAAGAGCGAATGACACTCCCGGTATTACCCGCCTCGCGGCAGGCTTACTGACTACTGATGTGCAACTGAAACTTTTGTCCATGCCACAGAACCATTGATTTCTATTTTCACGAGATAAATTCCTTGAGCTAGTGTTGAAATATTAATTTCCTGATTCGTTTTCCCGGTTCCGTTTATAGTAAGTGTTTCTGTTGATGCTATTCTGCCTGTTGCATCATAAAAAACTACGGTGGCGGATCCTGTTTGGTTTGCGACAAAAGAAAAATTAATCGCGTCGTCCGCAGGATTCGGTGAAACAACCAATGAATTCTGCAACATCGCGTTCTCTTCTCCTATTGAAACAGATTGTACAAAGACCTGATGACATATTGAATCACAAAACACCTGATTGGAATCGTACACCGTTACACAAACTGTATAAACTCCAACTGCTGAATAAACATGCGAAGGATTCATGAGGTTGCTGTAATTACCATCTCCGAAATCCCAGTAATACATCGCACCAGGACCAGCCGTAGAACTACTGATGAAAAATGCGTATCCCAATGAATCTACCCATGTGAAATCTACCGAGCAACCACCAGATCCGATAATGATCGTGTGACAAGTTGAGTCGCAGAAATTCTGTGCAGAGTCGTAAACAGTAAGACAAACAGTGTAGGTTCCTGGATTAGTATAAGTGTGCCAAGGATATTGTTGTGTGCTGTAATTCCCATCACCAAAATCCCATGAGTAATATCCTCCATTTCCTAATGTCGAATTTCCTTGAAAATAAATGTTGCCAACAGTGTCAATCCATGTGAAATCGGCATTGCATCCACCGGTACTTTGCACTTGAACTGTGTGGCAGGCTGAGTCGCAGAAATTGCCGTTGGAATCATTCACGTAAAGGCATACATAATAGTAGCCGGGATTGCTGTAGAAATGATTCGGATCTTCCAGCGTACTGTTGTTGCC
>CAZBYM010000251.1:0-6378 GCA_964495745.1 uncultured Chryseobacterium sp.
CAACGGCATCACACCTATTGGGGACACATGGGTGCTGCAACCGGAACTCCTGAAGTAACACCACCACGTCAATCGTATCAGGAAGAAATTGATTCGTTGAAATCGTGGATCGCACGTCGTCTGGTTTGGATGGATGCGAATATGTTTGGGAATTCTATTAATTGTAATCTTACTTCTGTAGATCAGACTTCAGATAGCAGACCTCAGACCTCAGCTTATCCGAATCCATTCAACAATGAAGTGAATTTGTCGTTGTATCTCGAAGCGAATCAAACCGTGACAGTAACACTCATCAATGCGATGGGGCAAGAAGTAATGGTTCCGTCAGTTTCGCAAGGTGTTCAAGGAACGAACAACATTCGAGTTGACATGCCGGCTGATTTACCCGCAGGAATGTATCTCATGCGAATTACTGCGGGAAACAGAGCGTGGGTGAAGAGTATTTCCAAGGTCGAGTAACTGGATCCTGAGCACGTAAGAATTCTATTAACCTTCATTGCTAAGTGTTCTCATTTGTGCGAACTTTATTCTAATAAATACTAGCCGATGAAACACTTTTTACTCTCTTTCCTTATTTGTGCAAGCCTGAATTCTTTTCTGAATGCGCAAAGCACCTATTACCCGATGCTCGCAGACAGCAACACCTGGGCAGTATATAGTGATATGATTCCGGTTCGAATCAATCCGAATAACAACACACCAACGCAGGCCTGGATGCCGGGATACGTCATCACAATTTTGGATACTGTTGTTGACTCGCTTACCTACAAAAAATGTTACGCGCGCAATCACGAATTTGTCCCGACGCAATGGTCGCTGCTTCGTGAAGATACCGCTGCACGAAAAGTTTACATATTAAGCGCAGGCGATTCTCTGGAACGAATCATTTACGACTACAGTTTGAATGCGGGTGACAGTATCAATCTCGATTTCATGTATCAGAATGCCGGAACTTTAGCAAATGGATGGTGGCGTGTTGATTCCGTCAACACTGTTATGATTGATGTTGGTCCAAGACGCGCACTTTATCTTTCCAATCCACTGAACCCACTTCACTTTGGTCAACCAAGATTTATGCAATGGATAGAAAGTGTGGGATGTAATATTTCTCCCGTTTATCTCGATGAAGATACTTACGAATCTGTTGGACTCATCGAAATGTATTTTCCACCTGGATATGATTTCAATTTTCATTACTATTCTGTTACATGTGCCTGGCATGATTCTCTGCGGATCTACAACAGCGATTGCTGGGAGTATGTGCGCATGAATTTTCCCGGCGGCTTCATGTACCCAATGGGCGACTCCTGTATTTTTCAGCTTGCCGGAAGTGTAAATGATATGCAATCCGCACTTTCATCTGCACAATTGTTTCCGAATCCTTCCAATGGAAAAACTGTTTTGCACTTTGAAATGAACAGCGCAGAAGAATTTTCAATTGCAATAACAAACATTCTTGGAGAAACAGTTCAGCTTGTTGCAGGAAATACGTGGTACACCAAAGGCGAGCACAACATTGAATTTGATGTTGCTTCACTTCCTCCAGGAATTTATCAGGTAAACATGATCGGGAAAATCGGCGTGACCTCGGTTCGCTTGGCGATTGGGTATTGAGGCCGATAGATTTGTCACCTCGAGCGCAGTATTTGTCACTTCGAGCGCAGTCGAGAAGTCGACAAATACTGTGCTCGAACTGACAACAACAATTCAATCTCCGAATCCGAATCACTTCGAATTCATCACCTCCGTCTGCTTCCGTATCGAGGCTTTGTGCAAGAGTTGACATAACTCCACCATCACATCTTTGTCAATGCCGAGTGCTTCACCTGTAGCGATTCTCGTTTGAAGAATTTCGAGCCAACGATCAATCTGCAGAATAGTTACATGATGTTCTTTCTTGTATTCACCAATCTTGTACACGACATCCATTCTTCTACCAAGTGCTTGAACAATTTCGTCATCAATTCCATCTATCACCTGACGCAAAGTGCTAAGCATTTGTCCGAAGTCAGCATCTTCCGTACTCGAATCGCGAACAACAAGTTTATCGAGCATTTCCTCGAACAACTTAGGAGTGAGTTGTTGCGCAGCATCACTCAATGCTGTTGCCGGATCACGATGAACTTCAATCATAAGTCCGTCCATGTTCAGATCAAGAGCTTTCTGCGCAGTTGCAAGAAGAATATCGCGGCGCCCACAAATATGACTTGGGTCACAAATAACAGGAAGATCAGGACACGCCGATTTCAGCGCAATCGGAATTTCCCACTTAGGCTGATTGCGGTACTGTGAATTTACACCCGTATGAAATCCGCGATGAATTGCTCCAAGTTTTTTTATTCCACTTCTGTTAAATCTTTCGAGAGCACCAATCCACAATTGCAAATCGGCATTGATTGGATTTTTCACCAACACAGGAATATCGGTTCCTTTCAACGCATCAGCGATTTCCTGAATTGAAAACGGATTAACACTTGTGCGAGCGCCTATCCACAAAACATCGGCATTGTACTTCAAAGCAAGTTCAACATGTTCCGTATTCGCAACTTCAACAGTGAACGGAAGTTTTGTTTCTTCACGCATAGCTTGTAACCAGCGTAAAGCATTTTCTCCATGACCTTCAAATGCACCAGGACGCGTTCGTGGTTTCCATACTCCAGCCCGAAGCAAACTCACATGATTTACTGAAGCAAGTTGTTTCGCTGTGTCAATTAATTGGTCCTCACTTTCCGCGCCGCACGGGCCAGCGATCACCAATTTTTTCCATTTGGCAGGAAGCCATTGTGAGATGGGAATGAGTTCGAGAGAGAGAGTTGGAATCGTCACGATACAAATGTACGAAATACGATTTCATTGGCAGTCATTGCGAGGCACGAAGCAATCTCCCGCTACAGAGTGGAGATTGCTTCGTGCCTCACAATGACTTCTACTGCCAGCACTTAATCGCCTGCATTGCTCTCCGATGAATTCTTCTCACCAATCTTCTTTCAACCGCTTCAGGATACGCGCTACTTACACGAGGCGTGTAACAGGAATCGTTTCCTATTAGTCGCTGAAAAATTGTAGGATGATTTTTTACATCTTCATCACTCTCAGCATCTGCTTCAATAAAAACACTTTGCCCGGTAAAATTGTCGATTACTTCACACTTCATGAATCCGCTGATCACGCTCACCACGTAAGCAAGTGTGTCGTTGCTGTCGCATGGATTAACAGCGCTTTCTCCGGTTTTGTACTCACCAAAACTAAAGGTCACCATGCGAAGTGTAAAATCTCCCTGACTGGAAATTACGGTGACATCATTTCCTTTGTCACGAAAAGCCCAACCCAAATCGCGCATGATCTCATCGTACTTACGCGTCGAATCTCCCGGATTCAAGTACGAGGGATCTGTTGGTGTGCCATATCTGTATTCTACTCCGATCTCATCGATATTCAATGTAATGTCTTCTTTCAGATTGCGTGCGCACGAGAAGACAGTAATGGAAGCCAAAAATAGTATAGGAGTTGATCTCAGTCCCATATCTAAATATTTTTTTGAAAAAGTCAATCATCGCTTCTGTCTTCCTCGGAACAAATATGAATGTCACTTCGAGTGTTCGACGAAGGAGAACGTATCGAGAAGTAACATTTATTTTATCATTCATTCAGCTAAGAAAGTACAGATGTGCAGATGTCCGCTTCTCACTTCACATCACCGCTTTGCGAGGAACTTAAAAGCATTGAAGGAAAGAGTTTATTCAGCAAGTCCCATCTGCACATCTGCACATTAATTTATCTGCACATCAAAACGCAATCTGCACACCGACATGTCCAATATTGCCGAAACGAAAATCAGCAGAGTTGTATCTCACTGGTCTCGTATCAATATTTCCTCCATCATAAATTATTTTGTCTGTAACATCATTCAGAAAAACTTCCGCACGATATTCCGCAAAAATTGAAACACGTTGACCTAGTTTAAATCGCATTCCAACCGCGGGAATAATTCCAACTCCTTTTGATCGCGAATCAACAATACCAATCGGACCGAAACATCCAAACGTTTCAATTTCACTTCGTGTGAATTGAGCAGCAAGATCAGCTGCACCATAAACCGCGAATCGGTTGCACAAGTTGAAACTTCTTTCTATTCCTAATCGAAGAACAGCTCTGTTGGAAAATCCGTCCATCCACGCATAATCCGGTCTTCCGAATCGTGCCGAACTAAGTTTGGTGTATTCTACCGCGGCACGCAATTCAAATTTTCCAACTACACGATTGACTTGTATTCCAGGAAGAAAAACCGGGTTGAGACCATAAAAAGGCGAAGAATAATGTCCCGCCGCAATTATACCAACCTTCCATTTTGGGCCAATAACGTCGGATTCACAGCGAGCATTGGCGTTAAATCCGATAAACAAGAGAGGGAAAATCAGGAGCTTTTTCATGGAGTTCTTTTCATAAAGTCGCGGTTGAATGAAAAAGGTTGCCCAAAGAATACCCTCATCGGGGTATTGATTCCGAGAAGGCAGTGGAGTTACTTTGTACTATGAAATTCCGTTTACAGTCGACATCCTCCATTCCACCATGCGCGATCGCTGGCTCAACCTGTATACTCCAACAACTGATTCCCGGAATTGAAATGAAATCAAAGAAATGCTGCCGGAAGTGGAAAAAGGAAAAGCGTTGCAAAAAATGTCCTGACGAGTAAGTACAGAAAAACTTCTGACTACACGAACACCGTGTTTGTCGTGTTAACCAATTCACTAATCTTATTTTTCGTTACCAAACGGCAAGTTTGCTTATTTTGTTAGTGCATTCACCCTGCGCTTATGAAAAAGCTCTCCCTGCTTTGCCTGTTTCTGCCGTTTTGTTTGTTCTCACAGAATATTGATTCGCTCAACACTATCTGGAACGATACAAAACAGCACGACACCACCCGACTTATTGCACTGAACAAAATTGCCTGGTTCTATGCATTCAGTAATCCCGACACCTCGCGATTGCTGAGCGATGTGGAATTGAAAATGGCGCAAGAGAAAAACTATCCGAAATGGATAGGGAATGCCTGGAACACAACAGGAGTTTCTTATTGGGTAGAAGGAAATTATCCACCAGCCATCGAGTGCTTTCACAAAAGTATTGTTGCTTGGGAGAAAATTAATTTCGTCAAAGGACTTGCAAGTTCGTATCACAACATTGGATTGATTCACAAAGCTCAAGGAGAGAAAGCACTTGCATTATCGTATTCGCTGAAAAGTCTGGCGTACGAAGAAAAAATAGGAAACAAAAGAGGTATTGCGGAATCGTATAATGGAATTGCCTTGCAGTACAACGAGCTGGACAAGAATGACAGTGCGATGTATTTTCTTGTTAAGGCGCGTGAATTATGGAAAGAAGTAGATGATCCGGGAATAACAGGCACCACCTGCATGGTTCTTGGCGCAGTATATTACGATACAAAAAACTACACACGCTCCAAGGAACTTGTTGACAGTGCGATTACTTACTTTGAAATTACAGGCGACAAGAAGTCGCTTTCCACTTGCGGCTTGCAGTTAATCATTATTTATAATCACGATGCAAATTATGATGAAGCGATACGTGCAGGTGAAACTGCATTGGTGAATGCGAAAGAAGTTGGTTCGTTATATAATCAGAAAGATATTTACATCACATTAAGTACTTCCTTTCTCAAGAAAGGTCAGCATGAAAAAGCCTTGGAATACTACAAGCTCGGCGTTGCACTGAAAGACAGTATCATCAATGATGAACGAAAATCTGAAATTGCGAGAGGCGAAGAAAAATTCAAGTACGATAGAAAGTCACTCGCCGATAGTTTGAGCAATGCCGTTGCCCAACAACTCAAGGATGCTGAGATCGCTGAGAAGCAAGCACAATTGAAACAAGCACAAACGTTGCGCTATTCCCTCATTGGGGGAATTCTCCTGCTGATTGGCTTTGGGGTGTTTATTTACAATCGCTACAAGCTTTCTCAAAAACAGAAAAAAGTAATCAGCGAACAAAAAGCAATTGTCGATCAGAAACAAAAAGAAGTGATGGACTCTATTCATTATGCACGAAGAATTCAGCGTGCATTACTGAAAGATGAAGAACACACTTCTATGCATCTGCCTTCACATTTTATTTATTACTTGCCTAAAGATATTGTGAGTGGCGATTTTTACTGGGCCATGGAACGCGATAACACATTGTTTCTTGCTGTTGGCGATTGCACCGGACATGGTGTGCCAGGCGCGATGTTAACCATGTTGGGCACTGCTTTCCTGAATGAAATATACAGCGCTGTTCTTCCTCCTACGCCAGGTGAAGTTCTCAATCAACTTCGCGATAAATTTCTCAAAGAACTTTCTTCCGGCTCCGCAGAACATGTTG
>CAZBYM010000252.1:0-2851 GCA_964495745.1 uncultured Chryseobacterium sp.
CCCTCATGCGAAATATCGGGATGTATAGCAGGCGAAATATCTCCAACTCCAAGACAAACCAATTTCCAATCAGAAGGTGATTCCTTCTTCATTCGAATGAACGCCGTCCAAAGATCCTGAACTCCTTTAAAGTCGTAATATCTTCCTGCGTAAACGAAAACATGTGGAAATTTTTTAGATTTCAGTTCACGTGTCTGTTCATACACCTCGCGGAAATGATCGACATCACAGGTGTAGAATCCGGTTTTGATCCGATCTTTTGCAAAACCAAGTTTCTCCGCATAAATCATTTGCATTCGCCCCGGGACCCAACAATCAGTAAAGTATTTCATGATTGTGAATCTTGACACAAGTCTAGCCAAATGTTGCTTTGCTGTGCCTTGCCATTTGTTATCCATTGCGAGCACAACCGGAATGCTTTTTCGCCACACTTTACATACCGAGAGATAATCTTTATCGGTCCAACCGCTGCACAAAATCAGATCAGGATTTATTTTTTCGGCAAGGACCAGTAATTTTTCACGTGTGAATTGCTTACGGTCGTAAACATTAATTGAAGAATGAAAATTAAACTGGAACGGAGCTTCGCTGTTTACAGGCCATCGCATTAACGATACCTCAACCAGATCAGTTTGGATTAACGCTTTCAAAGACGCTACAGTGTATGCAGCAAGTTCGGTGTACAGAATAAAGACTTTAAACTTGCTCATGGTCTTATTCGGCTGGAAGATTTTGTTCGCGATCTACGTTCTCCATGTTCTCAACCTCTTCTTGCTCTTCCGACTCAGGATCTTCAATAAAAGCAGGAGATGAGACGATTGTCATTATCATCACGCACTGAATAGTAAAAGGATTCAAAGAAGCGGTGAGCCAAGACTCAAAGAACGCGCTGAACAAAATTGCAAACATCGCTGGTACAGCAGCGCGAAACCGTTTCGATCCCGCGACAAACGATCTTACGAATGCGATCAGGTAAAACAATACACCAAGCATTCCGGTATCAATCCAGAAGGTGATATATGAATTGTGGGCATTTCCCTGATGTCCCTGTATGGATAACAAATCGTAATTCTGCCGATAATAATAATCTGTATATCCCATTCCCTGACCCAACATTGGATTCTCGGAAATTTTCTGCCAACCGAAATCCCAAGCAATGAGTCGACCAGAGCCACTGTGCAAGGTTTCAATTCTAAAAAACTCCTGCAAATTCAGAGACTCAATGATGCCCGCGAGATTGGCCAGAATTAACTGATAAACAAGAACCATTACAAGAAAAAAGAAGATTCCTAGAAAAGGTGAAATCTTATAGAAATAATGAAATACGATAAATATGCCGATTGTAAATACAGCATTCCTCGATCCGCATAATACCGTAGAAAGCAGAATTACTCCATATATGAGATAAATCTCTTTTCGTGAAAACACGTCAGTTCTGACTTCGTTACACACAGCCACGAAAATGAAAAATACGATACAAAATAATCCGAGACCATTTGGATTGCCAAGCATGCCACTAAATCGTCCGGCCAGCGTAACAAATGCAGGATTAATTACTCTGAAGGTCAAACCAACAAGCAAGACAAAGACTCCAGTCCAGATAATCCTTCGCAATCCTTTAGTTCCCTCATTTCTCCAAGTGTTGGATAGGTAATTAGGAACAACCAGCAAGAGTAACAGATAAGAAAGAGTTTTCTGTGCGCTTTTCAGGATGATGTCGCTAAACGCCAGACACAATACTGCCATGATGATAAACGGAAGGAATTTATAAACCAGCCGCTCTCCGTAAGCAAACGTTTTTCGATCAACAAAGAAGAAGAAAGCGAGGAGAAGCAAGTAAATATCTTTTATATCGGCAGCAAAGTGCATCGAATATTGTCTGCTATCGGAAAGAATAAGAATGACGAAAAATCCGATCAACATTTCGGTGTACATCTTTTTTCGCTGAAATAGCATCAATGTAACCGGTATCACAATCCAGGAAAGCAACGGCGCAAACATTCCCACCGCTATCCAACATAGCAAAGTGAAAAGAAACTGTTTTTCCGACTTGAGATAATCAATCACCGATCAGTGTATTTGAAGATGTCAAAGTTAACTTAAGCCTTGAAATATGCTGTGATTGCGGAGACGATTCGATCTTTTTCCACATCAGTTAACCCGGAATACACAGGAATTCTAACAAGGCAATTTCCAAATAGTTCAGCATTTGGTAATTCTCTTCCTTTATGGAGAAACTGTTTGCCGAACTTTGACTGATGGAGCGGATAATAGTGTAGCGCACAGGTAATCGATAGCGATTTCATGAAATCAATAAACGCGCTCACTCTTGCCATATTTTTTATTATCAGATAATAAATGTGCGCATTATGCGATTCGCTCAAAACTACCGGCAGACTTGCATGACCACTTTCCTCAAGCCACCGTAACTCGCGATGGTAAAAATTCCAGCAATTCCTTCGCAAACTTGTAATCTTTTCTGCATGGCTTATCTGTGCAAAAAGAAATGCTGCCTGTAATTCCGATAAAACGAACGAGCCGCCGCGCGAAGTCCATTCGTAGTGTGAAACCAGTCCAGCATCCAAAGCCGCCCGGTTAGTTCCTTTGTTCCTGATTGCCGTTATTTCTTCTGTGAATTCATTTCTATTCCAACAAATCATTCCTCCTTCACCACAAACAATATTCTTGGTGTCATGGAACGAAAAACAGGATATATCTCCGCTCGTTCCAGCCCAGGCTCCACCTGAATCGCGAGAATAAAAGGCATGTGCCGAATCATCAATAATAGCAATGTTTTGTGCTGCACATTGTTTCCTTATTTTTTCAATTTCACAAGCCATTCCCGCGTAAT
>CAZBYM010000252.1:2861-6323 GCA_964495745.1 uncultured Chryseobacterium sp.
CGCGTAATGAACAAGAACAATCGCTTTAGTACGTTTCGAAATTAGCGCGCTGATAGTGTCACAATCAACATTAGGATGATCCGGCAAACTATCGGCGAACACAATTTTTGCGCCTGCATTCACAAATGGATTTGCAGTGGCAACAAAAGTGTATGAAGGAATAATTACTTCATCGCCCGGACCAATACCTAGACAAGTTGCAGCAATCTGCAGTGCCGAAGTACAAGAAGGTGTAAGCAGCACATGCCCATAACCCAATTTGGAAATACTTTCTTCCGTTGTTCTCGAAGCTATTCCAGAGCCGGCGAGTTGATACGATTGAACAGCACGCGTAATATTCGGCAATTCTTCGCCCGTCAAGTAAAATTTATTGAGAGGAATCCAATCCATACTGTTCGTTGCTATTTGCAAATTGTTGTTACGAAATCTAGAGTTTCCGTACCAATTTTTTCCCATGTAAATTGTGAGGAGACTTTGCGTACTGAATTCATCTTCCGCTCTGCAATTTCGTGTTTGCTGCAATTTATGATATTTCGTAATACATGATGAATATCATCGGGAGCAGTGCCAGGAATAATCCACCCATTTTCCCCATTTACCAAAGCCGTAACTGCTCCAACATCCGTTGCAGCAATCGCAAGTCCGGAAGCCATTGCCTCCAAAATTACGTTTGGCATGCCCTCAGAATGACTAGGAACAACTAGAACATCAGATCGAAGATACGCTGCAATTAATTCTTCTTTATTGCTCAATTCCCCAGAATATTGAAAACCCTTCAATTGCTTACTTGTTGGAATAGGTCCAACAAATTCGAAAGTAAATTTGTCTCTTGAAGTATTCTGTAATTTTTTGAGTGCCGCTAGAAGTTCCTCAACTCCTTTTCTTCGCTCGTAACGACCCACAAATAGAAAACAAATTGGTTCATGCACCGGTTCAACCTTATCAGTGACCCAACTCTTGTCAATTCCTCCCGGAATTTCAATAATCTTCTTTCTTTCAACACCAAGTGAGGTAATTATGGAAGTTACTTTTCCTCCATACGAAAACAAGTAATCAGCATGTTGAATATTAAAAAGAACCGGCGACCGCAGAAATAACCTCGCGCTCAAAGCGCTTTTCCAATCAGGTTGTTTCTGAAACATTTCATATCCATGAAAATTTACTCCAATTGGTGGAAAAGTCTTTCCCTTTGCTTTCTGGTTAAGCAATTCCCAACCAGCGAATCCTTTGACATAAATAAAATCGGTTGCAGCTTTACCAATCAGACGCGCGTAGATACGGCGTGAATACTCATAAGATTCCCGTAAATAATGTCCCGGCATTTTTCCAAACGAAGGAAATTCCACCACTTCATTAGTAATGAATAGCCTTTCATCTTCGGTAAAACAATCCAAACGATTCGCCCCTTTGTTTTCAGGATCACAATGATAGAGATCAACATGAACACCGGCGCCAGCGAAATATTTACACAGATTAAATGAATGACGCTGCATTCCTCCCGTAACGTAAGGTGTAAGGCCGTCAGTAAGCAATGCTATCCTCATCGGATACAATTTTTATACGCCTGAATGTATTTGTCCTTTAGAAAATACTGCTCTGCAAGTTTTCTGTTCGATTCCTTGCGCTCTATAGAAGGTTGAGGAAGTTGATTGATCTTGTTATTTATGACTATCCCACAACCATTCTCGCGCACAAATTCAGAAAAATCACCCAGATGTTCAGAAATAATCACAGAAAGTCCAGCAGCCAGATACTCTGCAAATTTCACAGGAGAAGCAACTGAATTTGTGCGCGATTGTTCGCGAAACAACCAACCGTAATCAAAACGAATCAACAGCGAAGCTACCTCCGATTCATCCACCCACATTTGATGCACCCGATCAGGAAAACGTCTTTTCAACTCAAAGTCCTGTGGAATACTTTTCATCATCAAAGTAATCTCGACGTTGCTGTTGGTCTCAAAAATCGGCAATAACAAATCCGACATATGTTTAATACTCTGCCACTTTCCATTTCCTCCTGAGAAAACAATACGTATTTTCTTTTTATCCGTCTTTCCAAAAGCAATTGCGTGGGTATGATGATGCGATAAAGTACAAGGAATCACCTCGGTATTGACGGCATTAAGTTTGAATTCGGTTTTCCAATATCCAATAAGAGCATTTGATACAGCAATTCTTGTCGCCGAACACGTCAGTGCTTTCTGCTCCATTACAGAAATTTCCGTTGGTGAGAACTTTCCGTTTGAAACATCATACTCCGTGAATTCCGCAACATATGCCCCACGGGCATCAAAACAAATTCTCGCTTTCGAATTTCCGCAAGCAAGTACTGTCGCAAACGGTCCGCGCGCAATTACTACTTCAGGATTAAATGCCTTCAGCTTTCGTCTCAATAAAGCACCATTCAATTTCCAGTTGCGAATACCAGGAATCATGGGTAATACAACAACATTTGCGAATTGTTTCCGGATATGTTTCCTGTTGGAAAAATAACTTCTCAACGAAACAAAAGAAATTAGTTTAACATCGGCATTCAAATGTTCTTTCAGAAAAACGCAAACATCAATTACCTGCGAAGTGAATATCCCTCCAGGTGCATCATTGAAAGTCAGAAATACGACACGACTCAATTGATTTTGCTTATGATCTCAAATATACGCTCTGTTGCCTTCCCGTCCCACAGTGGAGGTATCTGGCTTTTCTTATAGCTCCCCTCTTCGATTTGTTTCACGCAATTCATGATTCCATTCACTTCAAATGGAAGGAGCACATTCGAGCCAAGGGTAACAGTTACCGGGCGTTCTGTATTGGGACGAAGCGTAAGACATGGTACCTGGAGAAAAGTGGTTTCTTCTTGAATCCCACCACTATCTGTGAGTACAAACTTGGCATGAACAATTAGGTTTTGGAATGAAAAATAATCGAGCGGTTCGGTGAAAACAATTCGCGAATTATTTCGGAATGAATTCTCCATTCCAAACTGTTGCATACACTTTATCGTTCGCGGGTGAACCGGAAATACAACCGAGTAATTTTCCGTCAACCTTTCAGTTAATTGCAAAAGTAAATCTAATCCTTCCTTCGTATCCACGTTTGAAGGGCGGTGCATCGTCATCAAAATGTACTTCTTTGGTTCGATGACCAATTTCGTAAGTACTTCCGAAGTTTTGATTTGTTCAGTGAAAGCAACCATGGTATCAATCATTGTGTTCCCCACAAAATGAATTGAACCTGTTCTTTCCTCCTCCTTAAGATGATCAAGACCGCTTTGTTCTGTGACAAACAAAATATCGGACAATTCATCCGTCACAAGGCGATTGAATTCTTCCGGCATCGTCCTGTCGCCACTACGCAAACCACTCTCAACATGCGCAAGTTTAATGTTCATCTTATTTGCAGTAAGAGAAGCAGCTAATGTCGAATTAACATCACCAACCACTACAACCAAGTCGGGCTTGAA
>CAZBYM010000253.1:0-6303 GCA_964495745.1 uncultured Chryseobacterium sp.
CGATTCTCGTCACGTTGATTTCTTTTGCTCCGGTATTTTTTCTGGAAGGGCAAGAGAAAAAATTATTTACGCCACTTGTTCTGACGAAGACATTGGCTATGATTGGCTCCATTGTGGTGGCATTGTTTGTAGTTCCTGCTGCTATGCGTTCGTTGATGAAGGGGAAACTTGTTCCGGAAAGTCGCAACATTGTAACACGATTTGTTATTCGAATTTACAGCCCCATTCTCCGGATTTGTCTCAAGTGGAGAAAAACTGTTCTGAGTATCGCGCTTTTGATAGTTCTTGGAAGTATTCCATTGGTTATTAATGTTGGAACTGAGTTCATGCCTCCGCTCGATGAAGGTTCACTTCTGATGATGCCCGTAACGTTGCCTGATATTTCAAATACAGAAGCCAAACGCATTCTTCAGATCCAGGACAAAATTCTGAAGAGTTTTCCCGAAGTGGAAGTTGTTCTTGGAAAAGCCGGGAGAGCAAACACCGCTACCGATAACGCACCGATGAGCATGATCGAAACGTTTGTTATTCTCAAACCGCGTTCACAATGGCGCGACGGAATGACAACCGAAAAACTGATTGCCGAAATGAATGAGCGGGTTCAGATTCCGGGTGTAACTGTTGGATGGACGCAACCCATTATCAACCGCATTAATATGTTGTCGACCGGAATCCGCACCGATGTCGGAATAAAAGTTTATGGACAAAATATTGACACAATATATTCTATCGGACTGGAGGCAGAAAAAGCATTGAGAGATGTACCGGGCCTAGCGGATTTGTATGTAGAACAGTTAACCGGTGGAAAATATCTTGACATAAAGATCCGACGTGAAGAACTCGGACGTTATGGTTTGAGTATTGATGATGTGAACATGGTTGTTGAGGCCGCTATTGGCGGAATGAATTTCACATCCACAGTTGAGGGTCGTCAACGATTCAAAGTTGGTGTTCGTCTTGGTCAGGATTACAGGTATGATGTAGAAACCATGATGCGATTGCCGGTGCAAACACCTGCGTATGGAATTATTCCGCTCTCAGCTGTGGCAGATATTTCCGTTAGTGATGGTCCGCCCATGATCAACTCTGAAAATGCGATGTTACGAGGAACTGTCTTGTTTAATGTTCGCGGTCGTGATATGGGAAGTGTTGTTAAAGACGCCAAGAGCAAACTGGACAGCTTGTTCCATGCATTACCTGAAGGTTATATAGTTGAGTGGAGCGGACAATACGAAAATCAGGTGAGAGCTGAGAACAGACTTAAATTGATTATCCCGATTGTACTGCTAATCATCGCAATGATTCTTTACATCACTTTTCGTTCGTTCAAGAATGTGCTGATTGTGTTTTGCAGTATTCCGGTTGCTCTGGTTGGCGGAGTTTATTCTCTTTATTTCTATGATGTGAATTTTTCCGTAGCAGTCGCTGTAGGATTCATTGCGCTCTTTGGAATCGCAGTTGAAACCGGGGTGTTGATGATTGTTTACATGAATGATGCGATGGCAAAAATGGTTGAACTAAAGAAGAAAGACGCATCTGTAATTGTTGCCGGAGATGTGAATCGCGCCGTGCATGAAGGTGCCGTACTACGTGTTCGTCCAAAACTCATGACTGTTATGGCCGACATGATTGGCCTGCTCCCTGTATTGTTGGCGACAGGTGCAGGAAGTGATGTGATGAAACCAATTGCAATACCTTTTGTTTTCGGACTGATCTCTTCAACGTTTTTTGTATTGATTGTATTACCGGTAATCTACGAAATGGTGAAGGAACATGAATTGAAGAAACATGGAGAACCCCTTATTTCTGACATTAACGAATAAATCATGAAAACTCTGCTTACATATTTTACGCTGGCATTTGTTTCGCTTTACGCACGTGTTGCAGCACAACCAACAGACACGCTTCGTGTTACAATCGAAGATGTATTTGCCCGTATTGACAGTACATTTCCAAAACTTAGTGTTTATTCGTCAACAAGTAATGCTTTGAACGCGCGGGCAGCTGGTGCAAGAAGTTGGATGCCGCCAACAATTTCATTGGGCATTGATCGCTTCCCTTACCAACCATCGAGGCTTGGCGAAATGGGTCCCGATAATCAGGCAGGCATTATGATCAGCGCAACGCAAATGATCCCCAACCCTGCTAAACTTGATGCAAAACAGGCCGCGATTGAATCGAGGTACAACGTCAATTCGAGTAATTCTGCGTGGACTCGAAATGAATTACACGCGGACGCTAAAATATATTATTACCGGCGCTGCGTTGCAGAAAAGAAGTTAGCGGTGATTGCGGTGAACAGGTCCGCATTGCAGTTGCTTATTGTGTCGGCACAGGAACGATACAAGTACAATCAGTCTGAGTTGGCTGGTATTTATCGCGCTCAGGCGCGACTCGCTTCATTGGGCAATATGGAAATAATGATTCGTGCAGAAATCGCCGAGTGTACAATCGGCTTGAATACATTAATGAATCGTTCTCCTTTAGCTCCACTTGTTCTCGATACTCTAATTACTTTGAAAAACTATTCGTATTTCGCGGTAAGTGATACTGCAATAAGCGGGAGAAGCGACATAGCTGCAATGAATTATTCAATTCAATCGATGCGCGCTGAACAGAACAGTATGGCACTTGAACGTAAGCCTGATTTTGGAATTGCTGTTACGCATTCGCAAATGTTTGGAATGCAAAATCAATATTCGATAATGGGAATGATGACTATTCCGATCGCTCCCTGGTCTTCCCGCATGTACACTTCGCAAGTAAGGGCGATGAACTACGAGATTGACGCAATGCAAAAGGAAACGGAAACAATGCAGCTTATGGCGCGGCAGATGGCAACAGAGAAACTCATCATGCTCAATTATCAGAAACAACTCTTTCAGAATTATCGCGATAGTGTGATGCCTGCATTCAGAGCGAGCTATGATGCTTCACTACTCGCATATCGGCAAAACACCGGTACTTTTTTCGTGTTGCTTGATGATTGGAATATGTTACTGATGACAGAGTTGCAAATGCTTGAGGTGCTTAACGCCGCATTGCAGTTGCAAACGGAATATGAATATGAAATTGAAGTACGATGAGAAAGATGCACATTCACGTTCTGGCTATGCTCCTCACTGTGGGAATTCTCTCATGCAGCCACGAGGTGCAACATGATCATGCCAAAATGCTGGCTGACGAAAAGAGAAATAATTCTATTGACACATCACTTTCTATTGTGGTGAAGTCACCTGCACAAACGGTAATCTCATCACAGGAAGTAGTGAAGCCGGTAATTTCATCCGCTTCACTTGACAACAGAGTTGAAGGATATGTGACAATTGACCCGCGACGAAACGAAAAAGTTGCTGTACGTTTTGGTGGGCGTATTGAAAAATTGTATGTCCGATACGATTTTCAATACGTGTTGAAGGGAGAAAAGATCATGGAAATATACAGCCCTGAATTAATCACAGCTGAAGAAGAATACGTGTACATACTGAGCTCCGGAAGAGACACTGCGCTTGCGCGGATTGCACGTGAAAAATTGTTGTTGTTAGGAATGACCCAGGAACAGGTGACTCGTTTAACCGATTCACATACTATCACGGAAACAATTGCTGTTTATTCCCCTTACGAAGGTTACGTAAAGCTTGAAACAAAGGAACAGCAGACTCAATCGGGAGTAGCGAATCCGGACATTCCGGTAATGGCGCAAATGAATGTGATCGATCAAACACAAGTAGCAGTGCAGGGCAGTGATATTATTCGCGAAGGAAGTTATGTTACAAAGGGGCAAACTCTTTTTGTTATTAACGACTACAAAAAAGTATGGGTTATGCTTGCTTCCCCCGCAATCTATCCTGTTGGAACTGCGGTGCAAATGATCAGCGAACAGCAAATAGGTACAGTTATCAATGGTTCTATTGATTTCGTTGAACCTGTTTTTTCTGCCGGACAGAAGTTTTCTAATTACAGGGTTTATCTCGACAATGCAGAACGCAAGTTGACGTTGAACACCTTGATTACTGCACAGGTAATTTCACAAAGAGACACGCGTCTTGAATTGCCGGCTTCGTGCGTACTTGCACTAGGGCAGCGAAAAATTGTTTGGTTGAAGACAGGAACTACATCGGGAGGAAGCGGCATTTTCGAAGCTCATAATGTCACAACAGGTAGCACGTCCGGCGGTCAAATAGAAATCATCTCTGGACTTACTGTCAATGATGAGGTAGCACGAAGTGCTGGATTCATGATTGACAGCCAGAGTCTCATTAACGCAGAATAACATGAAAAAAATTGTGATTATTATTTTGGGAAGTATGCTGATTCTCGCTGGTTGTGAATCCGAACCACCGATGATGATGGACATGGCCCACGAACATGAGCATGGTGATAATCAAATATTTCTTACGGTCCGTGAACAACAGTTGGCCGGAGTTATTTCTGATACTGCTGTAATGAAGGAAATCAATGAGACAAAAAATCTTGTAGGCATTGCGGTGGTAAACAAAAGCAAGTTAGATTATGTCTCCAGTCGATTGAAAGGTCGTATTGAAAAACTATTTATCAGGAGTATCAATGAGTATGTAAAAACCGGGTCACCGTTATTAACAATATACAGTGAAGAATTGTTGGCAGATCAACAGGATTACATTAGTGCATTCCAAAATGCATCTCCAACGGGAATTGCGCTTGCTGATGCTGCAAGAAGGCGATTGGTATTGTGGGGACTCTCAATTCAGCAAATTCAGATTTTGGAAAAAACAAAAAAGCCAAATGCAACGCAAACAATATTTTGCAACAGGAGCGGAACGGTTACACAAGTGTTCGTGTCGGAAGGTCAATACGTAGAGATTGGAACGAAACTGATTGAGATGACCGACATCTCTTCCGTTTGGGTCGAAGCTCAGGTTTACCCTGATGAAATTCAGGAGGTGTACAGCGGAGCGACGGCTGAAATCAGTTTTTCTGAATTGACCGCGAAAACTTTTAAAGCCTTACCAAGTTTCACTAACCCCGGCACAGAACAATCTTCGAAGATCAGTCTTGTTCGTTATTCTGTGGAGAACAAGTCACAGGAAATTCGACCGGGTATGATGGCGAGCGTAGAATTGATCCTAAGTTCAAAAACCGGATTGGTTATTCCGAGATCTGCTTTGCTTATGGAAAAAGAACCAGTCGTTTGGGTTGAATTGAGTGAAGGGCTGTATGAGAAACGCATGATAACAATTGGCATTGCTAATAAGCATGAAGTTGAAATCACGAGTGGATTGAAAGCCGGTGAAATTATTGTGACATCCGGTGCTTATCTTATCAATAGTGAATTCATTTTGCGCAATGGTGCAAATGCCATGGGCGGTATGATTATGTAGCTGAGTTGATAGTGTGTTGAAGAAATTTTCTGAAGCGGTTAACGATTAATAACTGATTGGTGTTTTATGAGTAAGAAGCAAATAAATATCACTAAAGCATCGGGCAAGGTGGTTCCCTTTTCCGCGAAGAAACTGATTCAATCGCTTCAAAGGGCTGGCGCTCCTGAAGATGTTGCAAGTTCAATAGCGGAAACAGTCGCCAATACCGTTTCCGAAGGAATGAGTACGAAGAAAATTTATCGCAAGGCATTTAGTCTTTTGAGAAGTCAATCCGGACCATTTGCAGCACGTTATCATTTGAAAGCGGCGATAATGGAATTGGGGCCTTCAGGTTATCCATTTGAAAAATTTATTGGAGAAATTTTGAAGCAACTCGGATATGACGTTGAAGTTGGAAAAATTGTGAGAGGCCGTTGTGTGAAGCATGAGATTGATGTGATCGCGCAAAAAGGGAAACATCATTTTATGATCGAATGTAAATATCACAATGAACCAGGCGTTTTTTCTGACGTTAAAGTTCCATTATACATTCAGGCTCGATTCAAGGATATTGAAAGCGAATGGACGCTGATTCCCGGTCATGAAAACAAATTTCATCAGGCATGGGTCGTTACAAATACGAGATTTTCGACGGACGCACTTCAATATGGAACATGTGCGGGGCTGAAAATGTTAAGCTGGGATTACCCGGCGAAAGACAGTTTGAAGGACTTGATTGACAACATGGGGCTTTACCCGCTCACTTGTTTGACGACTCTGACGAAAGCTGAGAAAAAAACTTTGTTGGATAACGGCAGTATTCTGTGCAAAGAAATCTCCAGTGATCCTCGGCTTCTTGAAAAAGCCGGAGTGAAAAAGGACAGGATAAATGCTGTGCTTGAGGAAAGTCATCAACTGTGCAATAAATCGACGAAAGGTGGGAAGTATTAATCTCAGAAACAGT
>CAZBYM010000254.1:0-6299 GCA_964495745.1 uncultured Chryseobacterium sp.
CATCCAAAAAGTACATCGTGTGTTGTGCAGGCGGCTATCGTTCGATGATCGCATGTTCGCTCATGAAGTCTTTTGATATACAGCACGTGATAAATCTTGATGGCGGCGCAGCACGATTGGTGAAGGAGAAGTCCGCGATTATTGGGTAGCGTTTTGGATTAACCGGTGTGAAGCAAGTATTCTGTGGCGGTTTCTTGCACTAAGAAGTCTAACGATACGACAGAATCGGAAATGCAATTTCTCCAATGAGTTCTGTCTCATTCATTCCTGAATTTAGATCAAAAGCTATGATAATTTTTGTAACTTTGAAATACGAGTTTCTTAAAAAGAGCAAGTATTTTCAATAAAAATAAATCATGACACTACAATTTATTCACGATAACAAGGGCAACACTACAGGTGTATTCATTCCCATTGAGGAATGGCAGACCTTGAAAACAAAATATGTTGATCTGCAAAGGGAAGAAGCACAGAATGTCATGGAACTTGCGTCGTGGCAAAAACAAATTATTGATGAGCGATTAAGCGACTATTATAATAATCCTACCGATGTAGCAGACTTTGACAAAACCATTGATGACATTGAGAAAAATTTATGAGTTCTTCTTTTGTAATCAGGCCTGCGGTCAAAACGGATATCTCCGAAGCTGCTGAGTATTACAAAAACATTTCCCCTGATCTTGCACGGCAATTTATACTCCGTATCCGCGAAGCCAAAGATTACGTTGCGCGTTCACCCCTTGGATTTCAGTTAAAATACAACCAAGTCAGAACCCTTTTATTGAAACAATTTCCATATCATATTCATTTCATCATTGACGATGCCAAAATGCAAATCATTATTCTTGTTGTGATTCACGCATATAGGAATCCCATAGATTATTCGAAAAGGTAAACGCGGAACCTCGCTGGGAAAGATTGTTCTAAAATTCGTATGGCAATCAGCTCAAAAGGAAAAGGCAAATCAGCCGGAGCAAGAATAATTACGCATGTCTACATTTGCGGGAAGTTCGCAAATTAATATTGTTGGAACCTAACTCATTTTAGATTTCTAATTACCAAGATGAAAATTGCGATCGAGAAGACAAAAGCGATAAGAGCTAATGTCGGAAGACTGTATCCAAAAATTTTCTCTTTCCTCGACAATTCGCGATCACCAAATCTTGAATGGGCACTTTGTTTTAGATTATACTTCGAGTTCGAAAGCAAAAACAACAGCAATAAAATTATAGCTGCATCAAAAAACAGAGTTGTTTTATACAAAAAAAATATTCCCCCTACTCTTTTGCTAAACAATACATAAATACTGAAGATGAAAGTGATAACAGCAAAGGAGCCAAGAACCAGCAATCTTCCAAAAGGAAAGCGTCTTGCTCCTGAACCGATTATTGTTGTTCGGTCAATGATGAAATAGAGATATAGAATGGCGTCGTACAATACGTTGAATTTGAAAATTGCCTATATGGATCTGTTGTTCGCCATCTCCGTACTCTGCCTTCCAGTATTCTTTCTCCAACATCTAACTTCCTTCCGCAATTTCATTTTCCTTTTCCTTGCCATTGAATGTGTAGCGATATGACGTAGACGTAATACTCCTTCCAACCATCGTACTACCGAATGCATAGTAATCCTGAGCAGAAACCACAACGGCATTGAAGCTTGCAACAGTTCCACCTGCGTTATTCGCCGTGCGCGCATCGCTCACAGTTACCAATACGTTTCCAAGATGGTTTGAAAGCTCAAACGACTTTCTCTTCAGTTCGTGGTTAAAGTTTGTTGTAGATGCTGCAATTGCAGTTCGCGAACTAAACGTTCCGGTATAAATTCCGTTGCTTGTGCTTACGTAAGTATAGGTAGTTGTACACACAACTTCATCAACGCTTCGTATTCCAACTCTTGAACTTCCATACAAATGATCTTCCGTTAAAGAAAGTTCATCTGTATATGTTCCTGACGGTGTTGAGTAATCACGATCGTAAACCGCAATTACATTTCCTGATGCATCACGCAAATAATACGTGTAAGTCCATGCATTCTGATTAAGCCTGCTCACACCATCACGTGGCTTCACAATTTTGCAAATGCGATTACCCATCGCGTCGTAACGGAATTCCAAATCACTCTTGCTGCTTGCGCTTGTTCTCACTACTCTTTCTATTTTTCCATACACATTCCAGACAATCGTATCAATCTCTTCTGAAACATCTTTCACTAAGTTACCAATTTTATGGTTGTTTTGAAGCGCAACTGCGGCTCATCAAATAACCTTTGTTCCCGCTGTCCGCTGCAAGCCGTGCTGGCCCTCGCACGCCCCCCCCCTGTCCCCCGGAAAATAGAGGAACCGCCAACGCACCCACGGGCTTTTCGTTTCCATCGGGCTAAAGAAATTCCTTTTGCTCTTTTAAATTTCTTTTGTGGTCACCCAGTAAATTCTTCGCAAAATCTCCAGAAGGGTAAGTGCTGTTCAAAAATTATAAGTTTAAGAAAATCAATACACAGCAAATTTTCAACTTGACTTTTCAAGTACACACTTCGTACCCTCATGCCAACGGATGGCTTACACCATCCGCTAGTAATCTCATCACAATTCCTTTCACACGAATACCCTCTCGCCGAATAACAATCATTCTTTCTATGTACTATTTTGATCTGTCTTCAATAAGTTGATTGCTCCAAAATATGGAGTCTGATTTTCTTCCTTCAATCATCCACTTACTAACATCATCAGGCGAGTAATCCAACATATCAAACCCATTGCGATTGTGCGTGTAATAAAGTATCAGATTGACATTCCAACAATACTTGTCTATCCAATATTTTTGAAATAAATCTCTTTTTTGCCAGTTCATAATTTCTCTGTCCAATAACAAGGCTCTTAAGAAGGAATCTTCAATAAGCAAGTGGCTTACATACATCGAAGAACTATTTGCCACCGGAACAGCTTCTGACTGATGGAAGGTCAACTTGAATTTTCCAGACGTATCAATATAATTGATTATTTTTTCAACTACTAAGCTATCCTCAATTCTACTTAATTGATAATTTGAGTTGGCATGGTCGTTAGAACTGACCGAATCTGGGGCTGTAATATTTTGGTTGCTTTCAGAAGGATTACACGCGACAACAGACCAAAATAGAAAAATTATGCCGAAGTATTTTTTCATTGGTTGGATCATAAGGTGTGTTACTTTGCGGTATCCTTTTTTTGTTCTTCCTTTTTGTTTTTTTGAATGTCATCGTACTGTTTTCCATAAACGTCTCTTAACAGAACTGGCTTTCCGTTCACTTGGGTAGATTTTTCGTCATAAGCCCAGTTACGGATCTTTGCCGTTATCTCATGCTTAGTCATGGCACCAACATTGTATGCATTAATATCCCCATAAAATTGGCTTGCGTCCGGATCGTTTGTTATGCCCATCTCCTTCTCAACTTGAAATCTGATAAGCAACGCCTCTGCTTCAATTTGAAGTTTACCCATGATATAATCGTCGCGTGTAACCGCACTTGTTTTAAGGCCATTAAGTCTTTCACTGTTGGCAGAATTAGTTAATTCCCATGTTAAACCTAAGATTTGATCCTGTGTTGACATTCCTTTCAAAATGTAAATATTTCCAGTTTCATCTTCGGTGAAAGTTCCTGTTGTTGAATAGGATATTTTCACCCCAGGTTTCATATTTGTAATCAGTTCCGTAAATGTGGGACTCTGTTTGATTCCATCGGCAATCGGCCCTAACATTGCCTTATCAGTTAAGGCATCGAACGCGATTTGCGGAACAACTGTACTTTGGTCATTTAGCAAATTAATCCAATATTGACCAGATCGTCCTCGATCCCCAGTACCAATTACGGCTTCTTGCAAAGATCCCAAAGACCACCGTCGTATTTGATTGCCGTTTACGACGCGAATTTCCGTCGATGTACCAACTTGCCCAATATACTCGCCATGTATTGTATAGTACTTTTCTAATCCATCAATATCCACACACCGTATAACGTCGTTCTCCGCAAATGAATAAGTAGAGTTCCATGGGTATTCCGAAGAAATTGGATCCGCGCTCAAAAATCTTCCCAATGCTGGATTATAAATCCGCATTCCATAATCCTGCAAATCAGTTTCTGTGTCAGTTTCTTTTCCGTGCAAGGTGTAACGATAACTACCCAAAACCACCTAATTTTCCTGATATCCAATTCCCTGTTTCACAAGCGAAATGTAGTGAAAATTAGCCCAAGTAACTGAGCCAACAAAAGACGCCATTTTAGCCCCCTTTTTGTGACTTCCGCTTCGCTTTTCTCCAATCAACGAATGTTACCTTTGGCAGAATGTCATCGCTGCTCCCAATTCATGCTGTATTAGACGAAGTCAAGGAGAAATTCCGGCATAACGACATTCTCATCCTTCATGCTCCCCCCGGCGCCGGAAAAAGCACTGTGCTCCCACTCGAGCTGCTGAATGAACCTTGGCTGAATGGAAAGAAAATCGTGATGCTAGAACCTCGACGATTAGCAGCGCGTTCTGTTTCCGCAAGAATGGCTTCGACCCTGAATGAAGAAGTTGGAGAAACCGTTGGATACAGCATTCGCTTTGAGCGAAAAGTTTCTGCACGAACAAAACTCGAAGTTGTGACGGAAGGACTTCTCGCACGTAGAATGCAGAACGATGAAACGCTTAGCGATGTTGGACTTCTCATTTTCGATGAATTTCATGAGCGGAATCTTCACGCCGATTTCGCTTTAACACTCGCTCTCGAAATTCGCAATATCGTTCGTCCCGACTTGAAAATTCTGATCATGTCCGCAACGCTGGATACTGTCGGACTTTCCGCATTACTTGATAATGCTCCGATTATTTCGAGCGAAGGAAGGCAGTTCCCGATTACACTTCATTATTCGGAAGAGAATTCTTCGCAATCTTTATCGTCAAATGTAACTGCTCTAGTTGCAACCGCGCTTCGCGAAACTCAAGGTGATCTTCTTGTATTTCTTCCGGGTGCAGGAGAAATCAATCGCGTGAAAGAAGAATTGGAATCACGTTCTACCGGCTGCATGATTCATCCGCTCTATGGTGATCTTTCTTTCGCTGAACAAGAAGAAGCACTACAACCGAATCGGCATGGCTTAAGGAAAATCATATTGTCGACGTCGATCGCCGAAACTTCTTTGACTATCGAAGGAATCGGCGTTGTTGTTGATTGCGGTTATTCACGTGTTCCTCGCTTCGATCCGGAAACAGGATTAGATAAATTAATTACAATTCGCGTTACAAAAGACACTGCAGATCAACGAGCAGGACGCGCCGGAAGATTGGGCCCTGGACACTGTTATCGTTTGTGGACAGAAACTGTTCAACTTCATCTGCAACCATCACGTCGCGCCGAAATTCTTGATGCCGATTTATCTCCTTTGATTTTGAATCTTTTCAAATGGGGATACAGTGATCCGCAGAAATTGACGTGGGTCACTCCTCCTCCAACACTAGCAACAGAACAAGCCAAAGAATTGTTGCTTGAATTGAAAGCAATTGAAAATGAGAAAATCACTTCTCACGGAAAAGAATTATTGAGTCTGCCTGCACATCCGCGACTTGCACACATGTTGCTCGAAGGAAAAAAATCGAATCAGCTGAGTTTAGCGTGCGATATCGCTGCCATTCTCGACGAGCGCGATCCAATGGGAAATCAACATGGAAGCGATTTATCATTGCGCTGCGAAGAATTAATGAAGTGGAGAAAGAAAGAGCGTGTACTTGGCGATCGATTCCGCTACGAACGAATTGAACAGTCGTCGCGACACTGGCGCAAAATTCTTGATGTGAAAGTAATTGCAACCACACTGGATCCGTTTGTGGTTGGAAGATTACTTGCTGCAGCATATCCGGAAAGAATTGCATTCCGGCAATCCGGCACAACGTACCGTCTCGCGAACGGGCGTAAAGCGCAATTACCCGAACACGATCCTTTGACTCATGAAGAATGGATTGTTGCAGCGCACCTGCAGATGAATCAGAAAATCGTAAAGATTTTCATGGCCGCACCTCTCGATAAAGAAGACGTGCAGCATCTTGCTCAGGAAAAAACGAGAGTTTCCTGGGACACATCTTCAGGAGAACTAATCGCACGAAAAGAAAAGTGCATTGGTGATATCGTGACAGGATTCAAAGTAATTACAATTATTCCGCATGAAGAATTATTACCGATTCTCCTCGAAGCGGTACAGCAAGATGGCGAGTCTTTACTCTCATGGGATGAAGAAGTTAGCCAATTGCAACGTAGAATTGAATTGGTTCGGATGCATTCAAATGA
>CAZBYM010000255.1:0-6292 GCA_964495745.1 uncultured Chryseobacterium sp.
GCCACATTTCGACCGGAGCGATATTAAATGGAGGAGCGGTGGTTGGGTCGAGGACATTTGTCGGAAGTGGTGCTGTAACAAAAGAATACGCCAACATTCCTTCGGATAGTTTTGTGAAAGCGAATTCTATCGTGAAATAGATTTAGGTTACTCGATCAATAATTTCGTAGCTCTGCTTGTAGATTCTCCTGCAAAACGTACAAAATACATTCCCTTCGGAATATTAATCGGAATGTGAAGAGTAAGGTCAGAAGCATAGAAAAATTCCGTATTCCAGGTTTGTACTAGTCGACCTTGCATATCGTACATTTCAATAAAACCCAATTCTCCAGGTTTCAATCCTGTTACCGTGATCTGATCATTGGCTGGATTTGGAAATACCTGAATCAGAAAGTCACCGGCAAAATTTTCTTCAACGTTTATTTTTCCAGTGACTTGGATTACCTGGACGCTATCAATGTAATATGTTGAATTAATATTACTGCTCCCTGGATATGTGTGTACAAACTGTGTATTTGCGTCGGTGTAAAAGTTTCCAATACACAAGTATATGTAGGCACTATCCGCAACGAAAGTCTGTGACACTAATGTCCATGAAATCTTATCAGTAACTAAACCTGATGAAGCGTGAGATTGATTATCAATAGCAAAAACAGTATCTGTTCCAAATTTCGCGCAAATATGATCGGTTGAATATTGACATTCATCTCCCAAGCTAATACGATACGACACTCTGTAAGTATTGCCAATAATAAGCGGACTACTCAACTGGGTATATACATTTTCTCTGTATTCTGCTTGAATAGCTTGGGCTGCCGCGCATTGACATATGTATCCATTGCCATCGAACGCATTTTGAGTGCCCCATCCGTTGAGAGGCATTCCTACCCAGCTGCCCGGATTACATGAATTCAGATATTCTACATGCCATCCTCCAGTATTAGCATTGCTCACATACGATTTTTTCCAACCATTGGCATATTCTATTTGACTAAACGCCGTTGGACAATTCGAGAAACTCTCGAAACTACCATTATTAACAAGATTTGTCTGGGAATAACAATTCGATGTGAATAGTATTGACCCCGCAAGAAGTAGAATATTCTTCATAATGAGTTACTTTGTTGTGCCAATCAAATTTAGTGAATTCATGGGTAGTACCGACAAGATTGCCAATATTTCAATCGAAGGAAATTCGCAAATCGTAGCAGCTTTGAAGAAGATGGACGAATTGGACCGGAAGTTGCTCTTAGTTTTCGACGGCGATAAGTATCAGGGACTATTGAGTATCGGAGATATACAGCGAGCGATAATCAGAAATATTTCACTGGAAAAGTCTGTGGATTCAATTCTTCGCCCGAATAACCGAGTTGCGAAAGTTGGTGATGACAAAATTGCTATTCGCAAGATGATGATGGAATTCCGGACAGAATGCATGCCTGTTATTGATGAGAATCAAAATCTGATTGATGTCATTTTCTGGGAAGATGAGTTTACAGAGACGATTCGTAAAAACGGTGCAGATCTTAAAGTGCCTGTTGTCATCATGGCGGGTGGTTTAGGAAGCCGTCTAAAGCCGCTAACCAATATTATTCCCAAGCCACTTGTTCCGCTTGGTGACAAACCAATTTTGGAAATCATCATCGACGGGTTTAATAAACTTGGCGTGACAGAATTTCACGTTTCTGTGAACTATAAACATGAAATGATTCGATACTACTTTGATCACATTCCTGATAAAAAGTACACGCTGAGTTATTTCATGGAGGATAAGCCGCTTGGAACCGCCGGCTCAATTTATTTGCTCAAGAATGTGCTTAAGTCCACATTCTTTGTTTCCAATTGTGATATTCTCATCGATCAGGATTACCGCGATATTTATGATTATCATAAGGAGAATAAGAATGAAATCACGTTAGTAGGTTCACTTAAACATCACAAGATTCCGTATGGAACTCTTGAAATGGGTGAAGGAGGAAAATTGATTTCGATGAAAGAAAAGCCTGAAATCACATATGTGATAAACAGTGGAATGTATGTCCTCGAACCATCTGTACTGAATGATATTCCAGACCATACTTTTTTTCATATCACAGAATTAATTGAGAAAGTGAAAGCACGCGGAGGAAAAGTTGGTGTGTTTCCCGTAAGTGAAAAGTCGTGGTTCGATATTGGAGAATGGAATGAATATCAACAAACGCTGAAGAGCTTTGAGAAACGATACCAGCACTAATTCTCCGCTCAGAATTCTCTTCCTTGGTAATGCGAACAATCCGTTACTAATCAATCTGGCAATTGAACTGAAGAAGCTCAATTCGCGAATGGTGATTGATATTGTATCAGAGATTCGCGCGAACAATATTCAAGCGCAGAGCGCATTTGATACCATTTTTGAAGTCAAGGGTGGAACTTACTTTCGCCGTGTTCCAGGATTGAAGACCATGTGGATGATTTTCAAATTCCGCGCAACACTGAAAAAAATTGCTTCGCAGTACGATTTTGTGCACATGTTTTTCATGCACATCGGATATAGCAAATCACTTGATCTGATCGGGAAGATTGCCCCAAAGTTCATTGTGACAGTTTTTGGAAGTGAATTATATCGATCAAAGCAAGTTGTATTAAAGCAATTGCATCCAATGGCTCAAAAGGCAGATTGGATTACTGCGGCCAATAATGTAACACTAGCTGATTTTATTCGCGAATTTGAGGTGGATACTGCTCGGACTTCGATTGTTCGATTCGGACTTAGTCCATTGAAAGCGATTCGCGCTATGCGAGAAACAACATCAGCGCAGCATAAAATCGCGTTAGGTTTGCCCGCAAATAGTTTTGTAATTACTTGTGGTTACAATGCATCACCAGGCCAGCAACATGAAGCAATTATTAGCTCTCTTCAGAAAATAAAAGAACGATTACCGCCGAACTACGTGTTGATTTTTCCACTTGGCTCGGGAGGTACGACGCACTACAGAGAAAATATTACAACATGCTTAGACAACTCTGGTTTGAATTCTCGTTTGATCCTCAAATTCCTAAGTGAAGACGATTTAGCTCATTTGCGAATCGGTACTGATGTAATGATTCAAGTGCAGAAAACGGATCAACTTTCGGGGGCGATGCAAGAGCACTTGTTCGCAGGAAATAGTGTGATTACCGGAAGCTGGCTGCCTTACGAAGTGTTTGATAAATTAGGTTTAAAGTATTGGAAGGTTGATAGTCCCGAACAAATCGGGGAGATGGCTCTCAAAGTAATTGCTGAACTTGATAATGATAAGCAATCGACCAAAATGAATGCCGAAAAAATTTGGAATTTGAGTAGCTGGGATGCTAACGCCGCAAAGTGGGCTAATCTTTATTCGGGATGATCTCAAAAGGCTTCTTCAAGTCCTCACTCATCTACACCATCGGTGGCGCAATGCCAATGGCGTCCGGATTGATTTTGCTTCCCTTCTATACTGATATGCTTAGCATGGGTTCCTATGGAATACTTATGCTTTACGTTGGATTCAGTCTGATCATGCAGGTGCTTACAACATATTCCCTGGATTATTATCTCGGCGTTCATTACATCGATGTGAAGGATGATCCGAAAGCTGCGCGAAAAATGATCGGTGCCGTAACCGGTTTGTTGCTGACAATGGGGGCGATAATAATTCCACTTGCAGCCTTAATAGGTAAACCTGTGTTTGATGTTACGTACAACGCAGAGGGCAATCTGAATTTTTACCCATGGGGAATTATGTCTGTGGCAACCGGATTCTTCAACGGATTTTTCAAGGCAGCAACGAACCTCATGGTGTTCCGGCAGGAATCAGGAAGATTCATGTGGTTTAGTTCAGCGAATTTCTTTTTGACAATCGCAATTTCACTATCCGGATTGTACATGTTCCCAGGCGATCTCACCGGACCTATGTATGGGCGATTGCTTTCCGGAGTTGGAATTTTTCTGATGTCATTGTGGTTTCTTGCACGTGAATATGGAATCTCTTTCCGGTTCAGAGAAATCAAAGGCTTGCACAAATTTTGTTTTCCGTTCTTGATTTATCTGATTCTAGTATGGGTGGTTGCGAACATCGACAAACTTATCATCAATTCCTCGATGGATGAAGCGAAAGTGGGACTCTTCGATTTTGCAGTTCGATGTACATTGCTCGTGGATCTTTTGCAAAACGGATTGATGGGGGCTGTGAATCCGGTTGTGTTCACCATGTGGAAGGACAGCGGAAGGAATGAAACAACACCTGAAACGAATCGCTACTTCAGTGTATTCACAGCAGTGAGTGTACTGGGTATTGCAGGTTTTACATTCATAGTTCCGCTTTTGATTCCTCTCGTTGTGGATAGTACCGGCTATTATGAATCGTTTGTGTTCATGGGTGTGCTGGCGAGTGGATTCGCATTTCGCGGATTGTACTACTATTTTTTGTCGCCAATACTTTATCTCAAGAAAACTAAACTGCTCCCTATCGCATTCGGAATGTCGGCAGCAATTCAAATTCCATTGACGATCTGGCTTGCCAACAATTATTATCTGGACGGAGTAGTTTGGGCAAATGTCATTGTTAAAGCATTGCAGGCATTATTCCTGTATCTGGTTGTGCGTAGCTACTTCAAATTCTCTTTGAATCCTTTCAAGATGATTTTACTTCCGGTTATTTTTATCGCACTGTGTATTGTGTTATGGGAATACCTCGGCAAGTTCGATTGGCTTTGGTATGGAGGACTCGCGCTTGTAACTTTCGGAATTGTTTCGGCAATTTATTACCGCGAGATGAAACAGGTCTGGGATAAATTCACTGCGAAGAACAAAGCATGAGTCAGATGAAAAAAGTGCTGATCATTTCATACTACTGGCCACCAAGTGGTGGAGCAGGTGTGCAGCGCTGGCTCAAGTTTGTAAAATATCTGCGGGAATTCGGATGGGAACCTATTGTTTACACTCCGTTGAATCCTGAAAATCCGGTTGAAGATCCGTCGCATCAAAAAGATCTTCCGGAAAATCTTACGGTTATCAAAACAAAAATTTGGGAACCGTATGATTTGTATCGCGCGCTTACTGGAAAGAAGAAAGGTGAATCCGTAAAACCTGCTTTTGAGACCGATCAGAAAAGAGCGAAGAAGAGCGAGTCGTTCGCAGTGTGGTTACGCGGAAATTTCCTGATTCCTGATCCGAGAAAATTCTGGATCAAACCGTCCGTGAAATACCTTACTGAATGGTTGAAGGAAAACAAAGTAGATGTTATTGTCTCTTCCGGACCGCCGCACAGCATGCACATGATCGCACGAGGACTTCATCGCGCAACAAATATTCCCTGGGTTGCAGATTTTCGCGATCCATGGACGAATCTCGATTTTTATGATGAGCTCAAATTGTCATCGTGGGCAGACAAGAAGCATCACCGCATGGAACGTTCAGTGCTTGAAGAGGCGAATGCGGTTTTGACTGTTGGAAAAACAATGAACAATGAAATGATTTCCTTGCTGAAAGGATATGGATCCGCATTTTCAGAAAGTAAATTTCATGTAGTGACAAATGGATACGACGAAGATGATGTATTCAAAGGAAAAATTGTTGCAGACAATAAATTTTCAATTGCGCACATTGGAACCATGTCGCATGCGAGAAATCCGGAAGTGCTGTGGAAAGTATTAAAACGAATTTCGGATGAGAATAATACATTCGCGCAGCAACTAGAAATAAAATTAGTTGGTAAAACTGACGAATCGGTAATAGGGTCGTTGAAGGAGTATGGATTGGGGGATTCGCTGAATCTGATCACGTATTTGCCGCATCATGATGTTGTGAAAATTCAACAACAATCGCGATTGTTGTTACTGGTATTGAATAATACACGGACTGCAAAAGGAATTCTAACCGGAAAATTCTTCGAGTATATGTCAGCGAAGCGACCTGTTCTTGCAATTGGCCCAGTTGATGGTGATGCTGCAGAGATAATTCGTGAAACGAATGCAGGAACTATTGCAGGATATGGGGATGAAGAGTTGTTATATGCGCAGGTGAAAGATGCTTATGCAAAATTTATTGACGGAAAGCTGGAAGTGAATTCGAGTGGAATTGAAAAATATTCGAGGAAAGCGTTGACGGGACAGTTGGCGAGGATTCTCGATTCGCTGATTCACTCGCCCCTCTAACTCCCCGAAAAGGGGAGAACCGTGAATCAGCGAATCGATTCGATACCGCTTTACTGGGTTCTCCCCTTTTCGGGGAGTTAGAGGCGCGACAAAGCGGAATGCGAAACTTAGAACGCCCTATTAATCCCAATCACCC
>CAZBYM010000256.1:0-6282 GCA_964495745.1 uncultured Chryseobacterium sp.
GAGTGAGATTGAATCCTGTCGAATAATTCAGAACATTCGCTCCGGTCCATACAATTTCTCCAGTAGGAAGCACAACTTCAAGATTTAATACATAATCACGAGTTGTTCCGTACTTCACAGCTTTGGGTCCGCCCGAACTGTGTGCAATATTTCCCCCAAGGAAACAACTCCCCTTTGAAGCCGGGTCAGGAGGATAAAACAATCCCTTTTCACGTACTGCATCCTGAAAAAACTCATTGACAACTCCAGGTTCAACAGTTGCCTGAAGGTTGCGCTCGTCTATCTCTAAAATGCGATTAAATTTTTCCATTGTCATCACCACTCCACCAAAAACCGGAAGCGCTCCCCCACTCAATCCTGTTCCCGCCCCACGTGGGGTTAAAGCAATTCTCTTTTCATTGCAGACTTTTACAACTTCACTTACTTGTTGAGTTGTCAATGGTCGCACAACTACGGAAGGCTGATACAACAAATCTTCTGTTTCATCTTGCCCATACTTCTCCAGTGCTTCAGAATCCGAAAAAACGTTTTCATTGCCACAGATGGTTTCGAAAACTTTAATGTCGCTTGAATCTGGTTGGTTGTATTTCATCCTTGAAATTCTCCTTTGGTAAGCCGTTCCTTCCTCTGAAAGTAAGGATATTCTCCACACCATCAGAAATGACTATTTTCACGTCAAAATTATCGTATTCATACTCAACTTATGAAGAAAATCAATCTCCTTTTTGTACTGTTTATCACTATTGGTTGTGGACAAGTTGCCGCCCAGGTAGCGAAGAAGAAAATCACTACAGAAGATATTTTCAAGAAAGGCACTTTCCGTCAGGAAGTAGTTTATGGAATGACCTGGCTGAATAGCGGAGAACATTACGCCGCTTTTGGAACCGGTTCAGAAGGTAAAAAGCTTTATCGTTTTGAGATCAAGACGGGCAAAAAACTTGACTTGATTTTTGACGGTGATGAAATGGTGCCGCAAGGCGAAAGCAAACCAATTGAAACATTCAGTTACACCTTCAGTCCGGATGAATCAAAGATTTTGTTCGCAACCGATGTTGAGGCTATTTACCGTTACTCGACGCGCGAAACGAATTATGTCTACGATCTCAAGACTAAAAATTTAAGCTTGCTTTCTACCAATGGAAAACAACGTTTAGCTTCATTTTCGCCCGACAGCAAAAAAGTGGCATTTGTTCGTGATAATAATATTTTCATTGCAGATCTCACGAACGGAGTAGAAACTCAAGTCACTTCAGATGGTGTAATCAACAAAATCATTAATGGGGGAACCGATTGGGTGTATGAGGAAGAGTTCGCGCTTCCGAATGGAATGTATTGGTCGCCTGACAGTAAGAAGATTGCTTTTTATCGTTTTGATGAAAGTTTGGTTAAGGAGTATCAGATGACGATGTACAATACAGGGTTGTATCCTGAACCGTCAGTTTTCAAATACCCGAAAGCAGGAGAGAAAAATTCGATTGTAACGATTCACATTTATGATGTTGCTACTAAACAAACTATTCCTGTAAACGTTGGTACAGAAACTGATCAGTATATTCCACGTGTTCAATGGACTAAAGATCCGAATGTGGTATCGTTTATTCGCATGAACAGACTTCAAAACAAACAGGAATTGCTTCTTGCTAACGCGAAGGATGGAAGTTCCATGGCCATTGTGACAGAAACAAGCACTACCTACATGGAAGTTTGCGACAATCTTACTTTTCTCGATGACAAAAAAACATTTATCTGGAGTAATGATCAGGATGGACGAACACATCTTTATCATTATGGTATTGATGGAACATTGATAAGACAGATCACAAAAGGTTGGTGGGATGTAATCACATTCTACGGATACGACGAGAAATCCAAAACAATATTCTACAGTTCCAATGAAGGCAGTCCGTATACGCGAAGTTCATTCAGCATAAAATTGGATGGAACATCGAAGAAAAAACTCACTCCAAAAGTTGGCACTAATGTTATGACATTCAGCACCGGAATGAAATATTTTCTGAACTATTACTCGACTGCTAATTCACCGAACTACATCACGATGAATTCATCTGATGGGAAGGAACTCATGGTGTTGAAGAAGAATGAAGCCTTGACTAAACTCACGCAGGATTACGGATTCACGAAGAAGGAATTTTTCCAGATCAAGAATGAGAATGGAGACACGCTTTATGGTTGGATGATCAAGCCTGCAGATTTTGATGCAACAAAAAATTATCCTGTAATGATGCACGTTTACGGAGGTCCGGGTCACAATACAGTTGTTGATCAGTGGGAACGCGATTTATAT
Organism: uncultured Chryseobacterium sp.; assembly: GCA_964495745.1. Classification (GTDB taxonomy): domain Bacteria; phylum Bacteroidota; class Bacteroidia; order Palsa-965; family Palsa-965. The sequence goes on from CAZBYM010000256.1 coordinate 2,306, forward strand.
TGGCATCAGATGCTTTCTCAAAAGGGATATTTTGTTGTTTCTGTAGACAACCGAGGTACAGAATATCGTGGTGCGAAATTCAAGAAGTCAACGTATGGACAGATGGGTAAACTTGAAAGTGCCGACCAGATTGATGTAGCGAAATGGTTAAGAACTCAGCCGAACGTAGATCGTGATCGTATTGGAATTCAAGGTTGGAGTTACGGAGGATACATGGCAAGTTTATGTCTGGCCGTTGGAGCCGATTATTTCAAAATGGCGATTTCCATTGCGCCTGTTAGCAATTGGAGATTTTACGATTCCATTTACACAGAGCGTTACATGGGATTGCCGCAGGATAATGCAAAGGGCTACGACGCTTATTCACCTACGGAAAACATGGACAAGGTTCGCGGTAAATTGCTTTTGGTTCATGGGACGGCCGATGATAATGTGCATTTTCAGAATTCAGTTGCCTTGGTTCACGCTTTGGTTGAGGCCAATAAGCAATTTGAATTCTACATGTATCCGGATGAAAATCATGGCATGGGCTCGGGTCGTTACCATTTGTATCAGAAAATGACGGCTTTTGTAGAAGAAAATCTATGATTCACAATTGTCAATTTTCCATTTTCAATTGGCAATTTTGACAACTTATTTGATTCGAACACTAGTATTAAATGACTGTTATTCAATCACTTGAAACATAATTGGAAATTGAAAATCGAAAATAGTAAATATTAAATCTATCTTCGCAAGCATCGAAAAAATCTAAACGGTAGAATATGTCAGAAACTAAAAAAGGACACCCACCAGCATTGTATATGTTGTTCTTCACAGAGATGTGGGAGCGATTCAGTTATTATGGAATGCGTGGAATACTCATCCTTTATTTGACAAAGCAATGGATGGAAGGTGGTTTGGCAATTGATGTACAGGAAGCTTCTCTCATTTACGGATTCTTCACAGGTTTCGTGTATTTCACGCCACTAATTGGTGGATGGCTTGCAGACAAGTATCTGGGTCAGCGAAAAGCCATAACTATCGGCGGTATTACCATGATGATTGGTCAGTTTGTTCTTTTTGGCTTCAATACTCACGCGGGTTTGTATGCGGGACTATTCCTACTTATCATCGGTAATGGTTTCTTCAAACCTAACATTTCGACTTTAGTTGGTCGTTTGTATCCAACTAATGATCCCCGGCGTGATGCTGCATTCTCCATTTTCTATATGGGTATTAACCTTGGAGCATTTCTTGCGCCTTTGATCATCGGTTTGTTTGCAGAAGATCTTTTCGCAACCAGAGATGCAAGTGGCAATATCGTCACATACGGTTATCGTTATGGATTTTTGATTGCTGGAATCGGTATGTTACTCGGTCAAGTTTTGTTCAACGCTACGGCAAAGAAATACCTAGGCGATATGGGAACGCGTCCGGCTGCTTTGGAGAAATCCATCCACGAAGGCGACGTAGAGGTAGACCATAGCAAACCAATATCAAAAGAAGAAAAGCAAAGAATGACAGTGATTTTCATTTTAACTGCATTCGTTGTTTTCTTTTGGGCAGGTTTTGAACAGGCGGGATCTTCATTGAGTCTTTACACTGATAAGTACATTGATCGTTCCATCGGAACATGGGAAGTACCAACATCTTGGTTTCAATCGGTAAATCCATTGTTCATCGTAGCATTTGCACCATTGTTCGCAATTTTCTGGACGAGTAAACTTGGCAAGAAATTCTCCACTCCGGTAAAAATGGGAATGGGTATGATATTGCTCGGAATTGGATTCTTCTTTATGCTGGGAGCTGTTGCAGAACGTGGTGGAGAAAATACTGACATCACTGTTAAAGCGAGTCTGATGTGGTTAATTCTTACTTATCTCATTCACACTATTGGCGAACTTGCTTTATCGCCCGTTGGACTCTCGGTTGTTACGAAACTTGCGCCCGTAAAATTTGCTTCACTCATGATGGGCGTATGGTTACTTTCGTCTTTCCTAGCGAATATCATTGGAGGTTTTGTTGCGGCCTATGTAGAAGCTTTAGGAGCCTTCACAATTTTTGCAAGCATCGCTGGATTTGTAATATTCCTTGGACTCGTTATGATTGCGTTGAAAAACCCAATTTTACGAATGATGCACGGAGTAAGATAAGCCACATTTGGCATAAAATATGCGAACGACCCTGATCTCTTCGAGGAGAATCAGGGTTTTTTTTGTAATTTCGTTTATCATGAAGAAGAAATTTATTGCCGGAATTTCATTGTTGGTTTTGGCCATTTGTATGGTTTCCTACGGATTCAAGTCAACTGCTTCCGTATCCAAAGGAGAATCCGCGCTTATCAAATGGTACACGCTTGAAGAAGCTCAACGACTGAGTGATTCAATTCCAAGAAAGATTTTCGTTGATTTTACTACAAGCTGGTGCGGATGGTGCAAAGTGATGGATCAAAATACTTTCAGCAATCCAATCATTGCTAAATACATGAACGAACATTTTTATTGTGTTCGATTTGATGCAGAGACACGCGATACAGCAACTTTTAACGGTCAGAAGTTTTTTAACCGTGGTCCAGTTGGACAAAAAAGTGCTCACGATTTTCCAATTACCGTTTTGCAAGGCCGTCTCTCCTACCCTTCTTTTGCTTTTATCAGCAAGGACAGAAAGAGTTTCACCATCATGCAAGGTTATCAGCCGCCAGAACAGTTTGAGCCATACATTCATTACTATGGCGAAGACAAAGAATTGACCTTGACGTGGGACGAGTTTATGAAAACTTTCAAGAGTGAACTTCCTAAGAAAGAGGAACCGAAAAAACCAATTGGTCCACCGCAAAATTGATTCCTTCCCAAATGGAATTTGATTTACATACCACCGTCCCTAATCTCAAAGAACGCATTGTTGCTGTTCTGACTGCACGTAAACTCACGTATAAGCAGTTAACGGAATATCTAAACATGACAGAGCAACAGCTTGATCATGCGTTAGAACAGAATACAATTGAAATACGCACACTCGAACAGATTTCGAAAGAACTTCGGATTCCACTTTACAGTTTTTTCCGTCATCCGGAAGAAGGCGAAACATTTGGTGAACAACCTTATTACAATGTGAACATCTGGGCGCCTGAAGAGATGCACATGCGTGTGGAGAACGACAATCTTCGTGCTGAAGTTGATCGCTTACGATTGGAGATTGCCCGTAAAGAATTGCTCATTCAGGGCCTTGAGCAGCAGTTGAAGAAGCAAAATTAATTTTTGATTTCCCTTTCACCACTTAGGCACTTAGTACATTGAGGTTTCACTTAGTTTTAGATTAATCTAAGTGTACAAGCGATAGCGTCTAAGTGAACTTTGTGACTAAGTGGTTAATTCTCTAGCTCAACCCGAGCAATTGAAGCACTTCGGTTTTTCTCCGACGGGAAATTTCCACTTGCGAACCGTCACTCATCTCAAGATAACCGCCTTCAGTTTTGATCAACTTCACCACGTGTTCGAGATTAACAAGATGTGTTTTGTGAATGCGAAAAAAGTTTTGTTGACTCGCAAGTAATTCTTCAAAATCGCCAAGCGTCCTGGAAGAGTGAATTTTCTCTCCACCAACTAAATAGATGAACGAGTAATTACTGTCACCTTCAACGCGAACAATTTCTCCGACTTTTACGAAGCGGACATCTTGTATTCCGGGAATCGCTATTTTCTGCAGGGCAGGCGCCTGATTAATATTTTCTTTGAGCACAAGAAGATTACTTGCCCGTTTTGAATTTTGTCGCTCCAACGCTCGCAATACTGCTGTTCTAAGCTCTTCTACTTCTACTGGTTTCAGAAGATAATCAACCGCACTTAAACGTAAAGCCGGAATTGCATAATGAGCATATGAAGTCACAAAAATGACGTCAGCATTACCTGTAACTCCTTTTTCGAGCAATTGTAAACCATTACCACCAGGCATCTCAATATCGAGAAACAATAAATCCGGGTTATGCGACTTAATCA
>CAZBYM010000257.1:0-6280 GCA_964495745.1 uncultured Chryseobacterium sp.
TCCGCGCAATCCGCGTTCCTATTTTTTGTTGCGCAGAAAAAATGTTTGAAACTGAAACACTACCCCACAATGTCCATTTTGCACTGCTGATTGAAATATTTTCTATATTGCTAAATCAAATACACACACTTAAAACCCATTAAATCATGATTACAATTGAAAAATACGCAGAGCTATGTGCGCTCATGAAAGACACAGCAGGCGATGTAACCAAAGAAGCAGCAATTGCAGCGCAACACGAAGTTTCTCTTGACGAATGGAACGAAGCCAAAACAGGATTTACCGCTAAAATGAGCGACCCGACAGATATGGGAAAAACAGCAATGGCGTTCATGCCTTTGTATCAGGCGGCGCTGGATAAGATGGCTGGTGGAAAAGAGCCCTGCACATTGGAATTATTCGCGAAAATTGTTGCTGAAAATGGTTTGCGAAAAGACCCGAATGATCCAACAAAGAAAATTGATTACAACGTTGTCCTTGCAGAACATGGAATCTCTCATGCAAGCTGGTTGGAATACAATAGTTATTGGTCGCCACGAGTTGCTTCTGAAACTGATCCGAAATTTGACATGGAATTGCACAAAAAGTTTGCAGCTCTGAATCAGCAGGAAAGTGACCGTGTGTTGGGCATTGTGAGGTAACACCGCATACTTATTCTTGAATAATCCACGATAGCGACTCTGTTTGTTCTCCGCACTTTTTCGGAAACCGAATATGGGTCGCTATTGTATTTCGATTATTTCTTGCTGATGTCAACGCGGATTTGTTCCAACGAATTCCTGTTGTTCAATGTCCATGATTGCCATTCCTGTGCAACAAGCTCGCGGAAATATTCATCGCGCTTCAAATTCATGATCCTCCAATATTCCTCTTCATTCGCCCAATGAACCCAGCGTTGGTCATTGTCTCTATGTGCTGTCAATTGTTGGTTAATATTGTTTTGATTCTTGTAAATTTCAGGATATAAATCACCACTCAATTTTTGATAATACCCAAAATCGATTTGGGCAATATTATCATGCTTTAGGTTGTAATCCAGAATCCAGCTGTCCCAATTTGGAAAACTACAGGCCACCATCGCGGCGTATGCAACCCATGAATTAAATCGGACAAAATAACCTGAAGAATATTTGCGTCTTACTTTCAGAATCATCATGGTCAGTGCAATCATTACCACGACCAAGAATACGATGACGAAAATTCTCCCGTACGCTAGCCCATGCCAGTTGATGTAATAATAATTGCGCATGAAAACCGAAAATGCCAATATCATGTTTTGCACTATCCACAATATTGACAACCGCTTCAGCCAAATTGTTTTCGAATAGAAATTCTGATTTTTTCTGAAAAACCAGATTACGATAAACATGGAGAGCAAAATACAAATTGAGAGTATCCATGTTCCGTTGTGAACAAACTGTTTCAGACTAAATTCTTTCGGAACTACAAACGAAAACCAAACTGTATTGATATCGATGTAATTCACTACAAGAAGCATTGCATTTAAAAGCACAAGCAAAATAACACCTGCCAAAGCTTCCTTGCGTAGTCCCATGGTTGACGACTGGGTATTTCGGATTCTTTCTCTGCGCAAATACTTCTCCGCTTCAGATACGCCGATATCAACAAAACTTTTCCTGAGAACGAAAACACAGATCCATCCCGCCATTACGACAAACCAGAAATGACTCCAGGAAAAATCTTTGAATGTTGTTGCTATCCAATTGACAACTCCAGAATTCGCTTCAAGAAAATGTGGGCTGCCGAAGAGATAAAGCAAATAAAAGAGAAACGCCACCAACAATGGCAATGCAAACATTCCTCCGAAGAATCCAAATTTGCCCAAGCGTGTGCCATTCAAGAACCGTTGATTCACACGATGAACAAAAGTTATGGGCACAGTAAACATGGCAACGATTGATTGGAATAATAGCGACAATGCACTTCTCATTACTGGAAACCCAGCGGAAACAACAAATAATGAAAGTGAGAGTACCGTAGTAAATACAGTCCAGCCGGCGCCATGTACAAAAACCATTAGACTCGCGACGAATGATCCTGCAGCCAGCACCTGCGAAACTCCGTTGTTGCGCGATTCTTTGAACACCCAGAATGTTAGAACGATCACTATTAGAGTGAACAGGAATATGTTCAAGCCGGGAGATTGATTCCAAAACAAAAAATCAAACGCAAGAACAAGTGCAGGGAAAAGAATCAGAAAACGTTTCATGTGGGCCAGGTAGTTGAGCAACTAACGGCAACGTGATAATCTTATTGCGCATTAGGATTGTCACCACATTTTTTAACAATTGTCAAGCCGGACAATGCCATACCTCCCTGAAATATTCAATGTATTCGGATCCATTCCATTGATAATAGACATTATTCATATTCCAGCAAACAGTCCTTATGTTCGGCATTCCAAAGTGATGCTTCTTCAAAATATCAATTTGAACAGCGTTTTCGAAAACATTGATTAATCTAAATACGCCAGGACTTTCTTCGTGAATCAAACACTTCTCCATTGCGCTTTCATTCGCAATGATGTATGCGCACTTTCCGGAATCCAACACGACATATTCCATCTCGAAAGAAAAATCAAACCATTCACCATATCCCTCTTTCTTCCCTAGAATTCTCGCGACTTGCTGAGAATCTGTCAAAACGATTTTTTGTTCAATAGGGAAATATTCTTTTCCAGAGTAGATATATCGTGACGGTGGTGACCATCGATATCTCACAGTAAAGTCAAACATTCCATTGTGACTGATGTTGTGAACTGTATCAACACTACCACAATCATGCAGAATGGCTTGCCAGCTTGCAGAATCAACATCATACTTGGCTACAACAATGCTTTGCCCGCATGAACCACCTGCATAGCCAGCGTAAGTTTCAATCAACAACACTGTATCGTCTGAATTCCATAGCGTGAGTGACCAGAAGGTGGTATTTCCACTATCCGGCTCATGATACGCCCAGCTATCAAGATCAATTGGAAATAGATCGTGGAATATTTTCACCATTGCGTCAGGAAACTTTCCCGGTGTTGTTTCAACTACCAAGCACTTCAGAGAAACTACAGAAGACATTGCGCTTCCAACATTACCTGGAAGTTCAAGCAGCACCGGCGTTTCACGGGTAACAGGATGTAGCCAAAAAACGGAAATACAGATTCCAATTGCGCAACCGGCCAGATATCTCATCCACCAAATTTAGTTTTGGCAATTACAAATATTGGGACCGATGCGATTAGTGTTGTGAATTCTGAATAAGTGTAGCCCAAATGAAAACGGGCAGAGATGATTGCTCAACTCTGCCCGCTCAATGTGAGATTCACTCCGCTTACATTCCCAACTTCTTCTTCAAATTCGTATCCAACGCATTCAGAAAATCTTCTGTATTCAGATAGTGTTCACCAAGAGTAACCTTGTTGCCGTGAATACACACTGCAAGATCTTTGGTCATTTTTCCACTCTCTACAGTTTCTACACAAACGTCTTCAAGTGCTTTTGCAAAACGAATAAGTTCCTGATTGTTGTCGAGTTTTCCGCGGAATTCCAATCCACGTGTCCAAGCAAAAATTGACGCGATAGGATTTGTAGAAGTTGGCTTTCCTTTCTGGTGATCGCGGTAGTGACGCGTTACAGTTCCGTGCGCAGCTTCCGCTTCCATAATTTTTCCATCAGGAGTTGTAAGAACAGAAGTCATCAGTCCGAGCGAACCGAAACCTTGCGCAACCGTGTCTGATTGAACATCGCCATCGTAGTTTTTGCAGGCCCAAACAAATTCACCATGCCATTTCAGTGCAGAAGCAACCATGTCATCGATGAGACGGTGCTCATAAACGATTTTCGCGGCTTCGAACTGTGCTTTGAATTCGGCGTTGTAGATCTCTTCGAAAATATCTTTGAATCGACCGTCATATTTTTTCAGGATGGTGTTCTTCGTTGAAAGATACAATGGCCATTTCTTCGACAACGCCATACGGAAGCAAGACTGTGCAAATCCGCGAATGGAAGATTCTGTATTGTACATCGCCATTGCAACACCATCTCCTTGAAAGTTGTACACTTCCCAATTCTGAGCAGCAGAACCATCTTCCGGCGTAAAGGTCATTGTCAACTTCCCTTTCCCTTTGATCACTGTATCTGTAGCGCGGTATTGATCTCCAAATGCGTGACGACCAACAATAATTGGCGCAGTCCAGTTCGGAACTAAACGCGGAACATTATTGCACACAATTGGCTCGCGGAAAACTGTTCCGTCAAGAATATTACGAATAGTGCCGTTCGGCGACTTCCACATTTGCTTCAGGCCGAATTCTTTTACGCGCTCTTCATCAGGAGTGATGGTCGCGCATTTGATTCCAACTTGATATTTTTTGATTGCTTCCGCAGAATCGATTGTTACTTGATCGTTTGTTGCATCGCGGTGTTCAATGCCAAGATCGTAATACTTAATATCAATTTCGAGATAAGGAAGAATCAATTTGTCTTTGATAAACTTCCAGATGATACGGGTCATTTCATCGCCGTCAAGTTCTACAACGGGATTGGCTACTTTAATCTTGCTCATAGTGTGCGTGTGTGATTTTTTGGAGGTGTAATATTACAAAAAAACAATTTGTTAATGTGGCAATTTGCTAATTTGCTAATGGGTCCACGTTAAAACGCCTTCGAAGCAGTTTATCAACGGGAACATTAGCAAGCTAACTCATTAACAAACTAGCACATTAATAATCCAGATCCAAATCAAACGTCTGCCTCAACTTCTGCAAAGCCGGATTCATTTCTGCAAGCTTCTTGAATTTATCTTGGGTAGTGTACATTTTCTGCTCGCCTTCTTCCTTGCTCAAAATAACTTCAAGTGTGAAAACATTGTTGCGCAATTTCTCACGCAAAAATCCCATGAGTGTGGTTTTGTCAGCGTTCAACCGATCCTCAACCATCTTGTTGTGAACTGTGAACGTGACAAGATTTTCCGAAGCGAGAATGGGCTTGTTCATAGTGAAAGCTGAAAAATCGGTGTTCTTTCCTTCCGATTTCAGATTATTTGCGAACTCCAACCAAACCTGTTCTAAAATAGGTTGACTGATAGGTTCAGCGAGCTTAACTCCTGGAGTTTGTTTCTGAACAAGATCAGAAGTTTTCGTTGCCAGAGTTTTTTCGGCGTTGATGATACTGGAAAGTCCGCCAGTATTAACAAATTTCTTTTTCGCGACAGGTTGATTTGGAGAAACAACAGGTTTGGGATTTGTTGCCTGAACAATTGCCTGTTCCACTACACTCACTTTTTCTTCAACTTGTTTGGCAATTGGAACATCAATCACAATGGAAATTCCCTCGCGCTTCTTGAATCCTGCGGGGCCTACTACTGCTTCAAAGATGTCGGCGCGTCCATCATTTTTTTTTTCGTCGGAATGATTTCCGTTCAATGCGCAAAGCTGCATGAGTGAGAACTCAACCTGCAACCTCGGATTTCTAGCAACCTTGTATGTGCTATCGCATTTGGTAATGATATTCAGACCGCGCATGAGCATCTGAGGATTGCATCGCGTCGATTGATCTTTGTACTTCTCCTTTATTTTCTGTCCGGCATCAAGGAGAATTAATGTTGATTGATCTTTGCAAACCAATAAACTCCTGAAATGTTCTGCTAATCCGGCGATAAAATTGTGCCCGTCAAATCCGTTGTTCAGAATATCATTGTACACCAGCAAAGCTTGCGGAATTTCATTCTTCAGGATGTGATCCGTAATCTTGAAGTAGTAATCGTAATCAAGAATATTTAGGTTCTCAATTACGGCTTTGTACGAAAGATTGTTTCCGGCGAAACTCACAACCTGATCAAAAATTGAACACGCATCACGCAATGCACCATCTGCTTTCTGAGCAATGACATGCAGTGCGTCTGATTCAGCAGTTACATTTTCACTATTTGCAATAAATGCGAGATGCTCGGCAATGTCTTCGACCTGAATCCGATTAAAATTGAAAATCTGGCAACGCGATAATATTGTTGGAAGAATTTTATGACGTTCAGTTGTTGCAAGAATAAAAATCGCGTAGCGTGGAGGCTCTTCCAACGTTTTCAGGAAAGCGTTGAACGCAGCGGCCGAAAGCATGTGAACCTCGTCGATTACGTATACCTTTCTTGCGTTTGGGTTGAACTCTACGAGTTGAGGCGGAATCCGAACAGTGTCAACCAATGTGCGAATATCTTCAACAGAATTATTGGAAGCCGCATCCAATTCTGAAATATCAATCGCCTGTCCTGA
>CAZBYM010000258.1:0-6248 GCA_964495745.1 uncultured Chryseobacterium sp.
TGATCCGCGTGGCGGATCATCCGCGAAAATCCCTGCCCGTCCGGCAGGCGGGCGCGTTCCTATTTAGGTGCTACGATTGCACCATCGTTTAACATAAGATGATAACGCGCTAAACCGATATCCGCCTACGGCGGATCGATGGATTTTCGCAGATCGCTATTACATTTATTATCAAACTGAGACGCTGCCGCAATAAGATCCGACTTGGTACTCTGACATAAAATCCTGATTTTTGAGTGAGCGCAGCGGGACTGTTTCCTTGTGCCGTGAATTCAAATCTGAATTATGATTCCTGTTTTGTTAATTGGTCGTGGAGGTAGTCGCGGTGTTCCGTCTAAGAATACAATGAACATGCTTGGACGCCCGCTCATGACTTACCCAATTCTTGCAGCGAAAAATTCTAAACTTGTTGACACTATTTTTCTCAGCACAGAAGCAGAAAGTATTAAGGCCATAGGACGAAGCAACGGTTTGAACATTATTGATCGTCCTGCTGAATTGGCGAGTCATACAGCCTTAGTTGAAGATGTGATTCAACACGGCTACGCCGAAATGAAAAAATCACTTGGTGAAATTGAAATGTTCATTCTGCTTTTCTGTAATTGCGGAACTATCACGCCGGGAATCATTGACCAAGGAATTGATGCTTTGAGAAAAGACGCAACACTTGATAGCGCTGTTACTGTATCCTTGTACAATGAATATTCTCCGGTTCGTGCTAAACAAATCAGTTCTGATGGGTTGGTGATGCCGTACATCGATATCAATTCAATACCCAATGCATCTTGCGATCGAGACACTGCAACTCCATCCTACTTCTGCGATTGTTCAGTTTGGATTTTGCGTCCTTCTTGTTTGAATTATGAGAAAGGAATACAACCATTCCGTTGGATGGGAGCCAAAAGCATTCCACTTTATCAGCAAGGCGGACTCGACATTGATCACGATTACGGAATTGCTATGACAGAACATTGGCTGCGAAAACATGGATTTTCCGAATCAACTACACCTTACGAACAACAATAAATGAAAGTTCTCATACTCGATTACCTTAACGAATGTGTTCTGGAGCAAAATATTCTTGGCAGTGGCCACACTGTAGTTTGCTTGTCGTGTAAGCACGAAAATGAGCTTCCTATCGAAATTGAAACCGCTGATGCAATTATTGTTTATCACCACGTTCATCTGAGTGAAACAACACTCAAGCGAATGAAAGCATGTAAAGTCATTGTTCGTGGCGGAGTTGGATTCGACAATGTTGATTATCGCGCTGCTGGTAAACTCGGAATTCCGGTTGTGAATGTTCCTGATTACGGAACAAATGATGTTGCTGATCATGCTATTGCCTTATTGCTTTCATTGGTACGAAAAATTCCTGTCTATCATGACGCATTAAGAAATAATCCACTTGGTAATTGGAAACCGGAAATTGGTGGCGACATCCGAAGAATTACAGGAACAAAAATTGGTATTGTTGGCCTTGGGCGCATTGGAACCGCGTTTGCTCATCGCGCAAAAGCCTTTGGCATGCATGTTTCGTTTTACGATCCTTATGTCCCGGATGGAACGGACAAAGCGCACCATCTACATCAGCATCATTCGCTAGAATCATTGGTTGAATCCTGCGATTACATTTCCATTCATGCTCCGTTGACAAGCGAAACAAGAGACATGTTCAATGAGCAACTCTTTTCAAAACTGAAATTAGGCGCAACTCTGATCAATGTATCACGAGGAGAAATTGTTTCACCCACGGCAGTATTCGCGTCTCTTCAGGATAACACATTGTCTGCTTTCGGGGCTGATGTTTTTCAACCTGAACCTCCGAATCCAGATGACGCTCTGCTCCTCGCCTATCACAAACGTGAAGCGTGGATTGAAGGAAGAATGATTCTTACTCCGCACATGGCATTTTATGCTGAAGAGTCGCGCAATGAATTAAGATCGAAATCTGCAATGCGTGCCAATGAAGTTCTCAGCGGTAAACGAGCAAGGAATTGCATTAATGGCGAATACCTTGTGAATTCCAGAACACCAGTCGCAGCCCTTAATAACCAATAACGTCTCTGAAGGAGCTGAACCAACTGTGAGAAGATGAGCGTTTATTCCAAATTTCGAAAAGTTGATATCAGTGATGCTTCTGAAGTGGAGAAATATCATCTGAATCACGCTGTTTCGAAAAACGTACGACTTTTTCATTCGTTGAATTCTGATCCAATCAAGAATCTGAAATGTGTTGCAATTTCTCCTTTCACAGGTAAGAAAGTAACTCCAACTGAACACTTCGGGATTGATTCAGATCCGTGGATGCATTCTATTTTGTACGTAGAAAACGGCAGACAATTTATTGTGATTTGTCAAGGACTTACCAACGCATCACATCTCGGATCGATTGTACTGCCGAAAGAAGGAATTATTCTTTGTCACTACGAATCGTGGTATTACAACGGAGCATATCTTTCCCGGATTGAACGGAATGTACCCAGAATTCTGAACTTTTTCCGATGGAGAAAAACGAATAAGATTACTTCTGTTCCGGCGAAGAACAAACCAATGCAGCTTATTTACGCAATAGGAAATCAACGCGTTGGAGATTTTATCATGCAACTTTTACTACTGGACGAGCTTCTTCGTCATCCGCTAAAAGGTAAAGCGTTCGACATTCACGGCGTTTACGTAAATCGTGCATCCGAATTCATGGAGGCAGAAGTTCTGTTTCCTGAAATTGCAAGCAAGTTTCAGAAATTGAATTCATTCTCGCACATTGAATATCATGCTCGCTATTTTCCCGCGATGTTATTCGCCGATGTTCGCGTTTTGTCTAATAAACGAGCGTTGAATTATGTGAAGAACAGAATGAACTGTTGGCTGAGTTTGCCAGGCACAAAAGACCAATTTGCAGGGATTCTCAAGGACTTTTCGACTTGTACCTTCACGATTTGGGTCAACCTGGAACTGGAAAAGCGTATTTGGGCCGAACAAGAGACGGCATTGCCGGAAATAATTAATAAATTGTGTGGGCAAATACTTCGTAAAAACGAAAAAGTCGGAATTGTCTTCAACGGAATGACTGGTTATGCCGGGAAAGATGTAGCGGCCAATCTCGATAAGATCATTCAAAAAGAACGGAAGATTGCTAATAAAATGGTGAAACTGATTCAACATCCTGTTCATCTTCATACTGCCTGTGGATCTACTCTTGCAGAAAAAATTGCACTCGGGTCTTTATGCGATTTTGTGATTGCTCCGCTTGGATCAGCTTCGATGGTTCCTTCTCTCCTGCTTGACAAACCCGGTATCGTCTATGCGTTCGACTCGGATGAAAGAGCAACATTCGCAGGACCGGAAACAATTATTCTTAATTCAAAATACATTTCTGAACGAAAAGATCTGACTGCTGCAGTGAAATTTGATATGGCAAACCAATCTTATTCCTTCGACTGGAAAAATCTTTACAAACAAATGAATTCTAACTTTCGATTCGAACGTGGGAAATCAAATCAAGTTATTGTTACTAGAAAGAAATCCAAATAACATCAACAGAAAATGCTCGAGTGGTTAGGTAATAAATTTGATGTCCTCTGGAACAACGTGAAATTCATCACAGTAATTGAATTTCAAGGTGGGCTCATCTATCGTAATGGAAAATTGCGCAAAGTAATGACTCCAGGAATGCATGCACGAATTCCATTCTTCGAAACGTATCGCATTGTGAATGTAAAACCAGAGACGTTTCAGATTTCTCCGGTCACTATTACTACCACTGATGGAAAAACAGTAAGCGTTGGTGCAATCTATGAAAGACATGTTCACGATGTTCTCAAGTTCATTCAGAATTTCAATGGATCAGACGGAAACCTACAGGACTTGGCGCGAAGCATAACGGCTAATTACATTACTAAGTCAACCTGGGACGAAGCGAAAACTCCAGACACCGTTAAGAACATCAAGTTTAGAATTGTGGAGGAAGGTGAACGTATGGGAATTACTGTTACGAAATTTGCCTTTACGGAAATGGTACTCACACGCATGTACACGCTCTCGTCAGTCACACCGAAAGTTGGAATTCCTGTCAAATAAATTCCAGTAATCCCAACCTCAAGTGGCACACAGATTCATTTTTCATCTTGTCGGAAAAAAGTCGCCATTCTCTGTGACACCAGAAGAATTGGAGAATTTTGTGCTCAATCAATTTGCATTGAACAGAAAATCGTGTTCGCTCGCGGAATCTATTCCTGAAAACGATAAATTATTCACAATTACGTTTGATGATGCGTGTAAATCAGTAATCACTGATGCTTTTCTTGTGCTGGAGAAACTTGGAGTAAAAGCAAGTGTATTTGCTCCTACGGCATTCATTCAAACAACTCCAGACTTCATGACTTGGAGTGACCTCGCCTTCTTGCAGGAGAATGGTTGGACCATTGGCGCTCATTCTGTTTCACACAATCGCCTATCGTGGAAACTGTATGACGAAGATGAAGCCGCATATGTCAAGCGACTCGAATACGAATTTTGGAATTCAAAGAAAACTTTGGAATCTCATCTCGGTATAGCAATTGATTTTTTCGCTTACCCATTTGGTGAGGTGAATGATGTCTTGAAAACTGTTGCCAAGAAATGTGGTTATTCAGCAGCGTTCTCAGTTGGAAATTCTTCTGAGGGCCGGAGAGATGAATTCGATATTTCGCGTCAGGATCCTATGATCGATAATACAGAAGTTCCTGAAGAAAATATCAAAGGCATTTCAGTCATCCTTCCTGCACACAACAGGAAAGAAATGTTGAAGGAAGTTCTCTACCGACTCAAAGACCAATCATTTCCGGAAGATAAATACGAAATCATTGTCGTTGATGATCATTCAACGGAGAACATCGAAGCTTGCGTTTTGGATGCAGGCCCGAATTTTCGTTACGTGAAACTTCCTGAAACAGGCAAACAATTCAACGCTTCTGCAGCGCGACAATTTGGTGCTGAATTAGCAACTCATCCGATTCTTGCATTCATTGATTCAGATATTGCAGTGAACAAAAGTTTTCTCTGGGGAATCCAATGGGTGCATCACAATTTCGATCATACAATCTGTCTTGGATATTTGTCGGGATACAATCTCGATGATCAGGATTATTTTCACCGACTCGAAAATATTTCCGGAAAGGATTCGGAAACCATTAACATAATTCCTGATCGTTCGCGGGAGCCCGATCTGCGATCATGTATTGACAATATTCAGAATCTTGAAGAACCGTGGCGACTATGTTACACCGGAAATTTTTCAATCCCAAAAACAGATTTTCTCAAAGTTGGAGGATTTGATCTTCGTTTCAACGGCTGGGGACTTGAAGATCTTGAGTTTGGTTTTCGTTGCAAGGAACATGAACTCACATGGATGTTCTCGAGATTTGTAATTGGTTTTCACATGACTGCTTTCGATGAAGGAACACCACGAAATCCTTTCAAGATCAAGAATCCGAAAAAAGAAGATTTTCAATCCTACATAACGAATCTGGATAGATTGAAAGAATTGCATACCGGCCAACCAATCATTGAGCAATTTTATCATCAATCTTTGCAGGATATTGAGAACATTCTTCACGCTGACAAGACAGTTGGTATAGAATTTGGAGGTAAGTGCAGCCAGAATTGCTCTTTTCATCACCAAATCAATACGTGTAAAGCCGGAGAAATTACCTTGGAAGAACTGAAAGACCGTGTCTTGTTTGCTGAAAAGATCAACGCCGATTCTCTTTATCTTCTAGGCGGAGAAGCTTGCGAACACAGGCATTTTCACGAATTTGTGCGTTTTGCTTCTGCCAAAAGATACCAAATTACTATAGAGTCGAATGGAGTCAAATTCTCATCGGATGAATTCTGTCGCCAGACGTTTGATGCAGGTGTTTCGTCAGTCGTATTGAAGATTTTCTCATTTACAGAAGCTACTTACATTCGCATGACAGAGACAAATCAGGAAAATTATCGCAATTTTATTCGCGGCTTTGAGAACCTGAAATCTGCAGGTAAAATCACAGCTGTAAAACTGATCGTGAACCAGGACAACCTTGAAGAAGTTGAGAGCACCTTGTCAAGATTAGCTTGGCTCAACAAGAGTAGTATAGAAATTAAATTAATTGGCTCACTGAGCAATACTCATTCAAAAGCAATCAAGGCCTTGAAGGAATCGTGCAAAGAGTCCCCAATTGTAGAACTGAACTAAATTAAGAGAGATATGAAGGTTTCTATTATTATTC
>CAZBYM010000259.1:0-6242 GCA_964495745.1 uncultured Chryseobacterium sp.
GTACGCGATTGACACCTTGGGATTTCTCAATGGTACAATCAACAGTTCCGGTAATTGAAATTGATCCTTCTTTGGGCGCGACAACAGAAATTGATGTACGCATCGGAGCGAAATTTCTGAAAAGTTATGAATCGCGAAATGTGGTTGGCTACATTCGAGGAACCGAACAACCCGACAGCTTTATTGTATTCACAGCGCACTACGATCATCTTGGGCGGATGGGAAAGACTGTTTATTTTCCGGGAGCAAATGATAACGCAAGTGGTATTGCCATGATGCTGAATCTAGCAAAACATTATTCTGCACCTGAAAATAAACCAAAATACTCAATCGTGTTTATTGCATTCAGCGCAGAGGAAGTTGGATTGATTGGCTCCAACTATTTTTGTCAGCACCCATTATTTCCGTTAGCGCGAATTCGTTTTCTTATCAACATGGATATTTTAGGAACAGGCGATGAGGGCATTACCGTGGTGAATGCAACTTTGCACAATCCTGAGTTCAGAAAAATGCAGCAGATCAATGATTCGAATTCGTATTTGCCATTGGTAAAACCAAGAGGAAAAGCAGCGATCAGCGATAATCACTTTTTCACTGAGAAAGGTGTGCCGTGTTTTTACATTTATACGCTTGGTGGAATAAAAGCCTATCATGATGTGTGTGACAGACGTGATACACTTCCACTTACAGAGTTTGATGATTTGTTTCGACTCATTCGCGATTTTACAGATTGGATAATGGAATAAGATCATGTCGAAACTCTACGTTGTTCCTACACCAATCGGAAATCTCGAAGATATCACCCTTCGTGCACTGCGAATATTGAAGGAAGTTGATTTGATACTTGCGGAGGACACACGTCAAACCGGATTTCTTCTCAAGCATTTTGAAATCAGCAAACCGATGTGGTCGCACCATTCGCACAATGAACACGAGGCAATTCAATCTGTTGCCGACAAAATTCTCAGTGGAACAACAGTTGCACTTGTGAGTGATGCAGGAACTCCTGGAATTTCAGATCCGGGATTTATGTTGATTCGTGAATGCATCCAAAAAGGAATTCATGTAGAATGTTTGCCCGGACCAACAGCATTTGTTCCTGCACTGGTTCAATCGGGATTGCCTTGCGATCAATTTATTTTCGCCGGATTTCTTCCGCAAAAAAAGGGACGCAAAACAAGATTGGAAACTCTCGCGAAACACGACAAGACAATTGTGTTGTACGAATCGCCATTTCGATTGGTGAAGGCATTAGCAGAAATCTGCGAGCATTTTGGAGAAGAACGCGCAGTAGTAGTTTGCAGAGAATTGACAAAAATGCACGAGGAGACTTTTCGCGGAACCGCGAGAGAAGTGCACGATCATTTCGCCGCGAAGACGGTGAAGGGTGAGATCGTTATTGTGATTGGCGGGCAGGATGATAATGATAAAGATTAACGTCCGAATGTGCAATTTGGAGCGTTTTCACCAAGAGCTTTAAGGAAGTTTAATTCTTAGCTGCAACTGCATATATTGCAAGACCGATTTTGCTATATTAGTAGTTCATGAAGCGCAGCATAATCATTCTTCTTCTGGTCTTTACTTTGTCTCGCGTTCAAGCACAGCAATCTTTCATTGGTTTATCGGCAGATTACAACAGCGGATTGAATTTTCAAGGTACGTATGGTTTGGGAGTTCATGTAGAAGTACGCGTAGCAAATACCGACAATCTTTATTTCAATTGGCATTATGGACTTGGCGGCACTGACAATACAGAATTTTATGCACGCGGAGGAATGTCATTGTTGCTTTATGGATCCAGAGATTGGTGGAGCACACCAGTGAATGATATTTATGGATTACTAGGATTGATCATCGGCCCGATCATTTGTCCGAATGGAATGACGTATTATTTTCCACAGCCACGGCGATCAGATTTCAGAATAGGAATTTACGCCAACCCGTTAATTCTTGAGTTCTGGGATAAGAAGCCAGTATCAGTTACCTCATGGACATTGGAGGGCGGAGTTAAAATTCTATATACAACGAATTCCACGGCTGTATTTTTTGCTGGCATAGGAGGAAGCAAAACCAATAATTTGTGTAACAGAACGAATATTCCTCCAGGTTACGGGAGTGAATTCATTATGAATGTTCAGCTTGGGTTGATGTTTGAATCGGGTGATTAGTCGCCAAACCAATTCGTAAGTTCTCAGGCATTATTCGTAATTTCCCCTCCTCAATGAGCACCCTAATCGAGAAACATGGATTACCACCTGGTACGCTGACTTATGTTGGACGGCAAACTAGTGCGGAAGTTGAAGTAACGATTCTCGAATACAACGAAAACGATTTTTCCGAAACAAAGCTTACCGATGTTGAAGCGGGAATGGTGAATGTGCGGAATGGAATGATTCGGTGGATTAACGTAGAAGGTGTGCACAACACGGATTTGGTAGAGCGAATCGGAAGAATCTATGACATTCACCCACTAACGCTCGAAGATATTGTAAATACAAACCAGCGACCGAAATTCGAAGAGTACGATCATTATCAGGTTCACATTATGAAAATGGTGTACGAAGAAGAATGTGTGAAGAAGGGGAATGACATTTTCGTTTCTGAGCAATTGACGATTCTTCTGATGAGCAAGAACACTGTAATTTCATTTCAGGAAGCGGATGGAGGAGATGTGTTTGATATTATCCGCACACGAATCCGTCAGGGAAAAGGAAGAATACGGAAATGTGGTGCAGATTATCTTGCGTATTGTCTGATTGACGCGGTTGTGGATTCTTACTTCGTGGTGCTCGAGCGTTTTGGAGATGCAATGGAGAAAATGGAAGACAGTTTGGTTGGTAATCCCAAACAGGAAATCATCCGGAAACTTCACGAATTAAAACGACAGCTCATCTTTCTGCGCAAAGCGGTTTGGCCAATGCGCGATATGGTCAACAACATTGAGCGCAGCGAGTCGGAACTTATTACTCCGGCCACTTTTGTTTATTTGCGTGATGCACATGATCACATTGCACGTGTAATTGACACAGTTGAAACGTATCGCGATTTGCTTTCAGGCATGATGGATTTGTACATGTCCAGCGTGAGTAATCGTATGAACGAGGTAATGAAAACGCTGACCATCATTACAACAATTTTTGTCCCATTGACTTTTATCGTAGGAGTTTATGGAATGAATTTCGATTTCATGCCGGAGTTGAAAACTGAGTTCGGCTATTACGTTGTGTGGATGGTTATGATACTTATCGTTATTCTTTTGTTCGTTTTCTTCCGGATAAAAAAATGGTTATGACAAAGCACTGGCTTTTTTATTCCTTTTCGATCATGTTTTTGTTCTCTTGCGGATCGGAAACCAATTCCAATGTGAATGACAGTGTTCCTTCAGCAAGTGATTCGGCGTTGCAAGCACAAAATCTTGTGGCGAACGATAAACGAAACATCAACGATACGGTTTTTCATACAGCGCTTCCGCCGGTATTTGACGGCGATATCATCATGCAGAATTGTCGTTTGCCTCAACCACAATTACTCGGATTATTAATGGGAGGAAAGTATAATCACGTGGGACTAATTTTCAAGCGGGATAAGGACGGATTGTTGATGGTGATGGAAATGCTCGATTCGAGTCGCGCCACACCGCTTACGGAATTTGTTGATCGAGGTGGTGGACAAGTTTGTTTGTTGCGCTTAAAAAATGCGAGTGTAACATTGAACGAAGAAAAAACAACGAAGCTACGTGCAGCGACAAAGGCCTACCGAAAAAAACCATTTGATCCTGTTTTGAATTGGGATGATTCCGGATTATATAGCAGCGAAGTTGTTTGGAAAGTTTACAACAATGCGATGATGTTAAAGCTCTGTCCAACAAGAACGGTTAAGGATTTCGATATTTCAGAAGCACAGAAGAAGGACCTGAACAAAAAATACGGAATGAATGTAAGTGACAGAGACGAAGCAGTTTCGCCCGACGATATTTACAATTCCCCTAAGCTGGAGATAATCTTTGAAAAATAGCCGATTTCCATCCCAAACAATCCAAAAAGTCCATTTGCTGCACGATATTTGATGTACTTTCGTACTAACAAAACAACTACTATGAAATCTCTTTTTACTCTTATTTGCCTTAGCGCTTTTTGCATGATTCATGCAGGCGGATTCGATCAGAAACGTGAAGTGTTCGCGACTTTTTCAGCTATTAATCCGGATGGCGACTTGGTATGCGGCGTTGTTCCAGTGAAAGACACGAATGCTGTCGACGCCAACGGACAAAAAACAGGTTTTTGGGTTGAGAAAATCGGTGGTTACGATTGGCGTGGATATTATGTTGGCGGGAAAAAGCATGGAACTTTTATTGCGTATCCTCTTGGGCTTCCAATGTTTGCTTTCGTGGAAACATACGATATGGGAAAAAAGAACGGCGTTTTCATTATTGCCGATCGCGCCGGGTATGTTGTAAAAGAAGAATGGTACAAGAATGATTCGCTCGATGGTTTTAGAAAAACATTTTACACAGGAGGCCGGATCAAAGCAGAAGAGCATTACAAGAATGGCAAGCTTGATGGTTACAAGCGAGTTTACAATGCAAGCAATAAACTTTCGGAAGAAGGATTTTATGTGAATGGAAATCGTCACGGTGTAAACAAGTGGTTTTATTCTGACGGGAAACTGAACACCGAGTCAATTTATGTGAATGGTAATCTCGAAGGCGTAATGACTTCATATTATCCGAATGGAAATGTTGCAAGCAAATCAATTTACAAGAACAATGAAATCGAAGGAGAGTACATTGAATTTCATGAGAACGGTAAAGTGAAAGTAAAAGGCAACTATGTGAAAGGGAAAGAAGAAGGAAAGTGGATGGAGTATTACGAGAGCGGAACAGTTTATTTGCAGGGTCAGTTTAAGGCCGGAGTGAGAGAAGGTACGTGGACAGAATCGTCTGAGGCTGGAAAGAAAACAGCGACTGTAAAATACAAAGCAGGGGTAATTGCTTCAGGAGTATTTACCGGCGCACATCCAAATCCGAAAGCAGAAGAACCAAAAGCTCCTGCTCCAGCACCAGCTCCAGGTGGACACCACCCAGGTGATGGGCACAACCATTAAGTTGTAATTTCAGATGATGAGTGCAGTTTGGAAGCCATTGGCTTTAGTGGGAAGTGCAATTGCAATGATGATCGGAGTCTGGTTCCTGATTCCTCACGATCAATCATTGAAAGAAGTTCCGTACTACGATCCCATTGAAGCTGGAATCAAAAAAGAAATTGCGCCTGGCGATCATCACAAAGTTTCTGATTTTTCTTTAGTGAATCAGGCAGGTGATACTGTTACCCGAAAAGATTTTGCCGGAAAAATTACAGTGGTCGATTTTTTCTTCACGACGTGTCAAGGAATTTGCCCACGAATGACAACGCAAATGAAACGCGTGTATGAAGAGTTCAAAGGGAATGATTCCGTATTATTTCTTTCTCACACAGTGAATCCGGAAAATGATTCGGTGGCTGTGATGGCAGCAACAGCGAAGAAGTATAATGCAGATGTCCGGCAATGGCATTTCGTTACAGGCGACAAAGTTCAGATTTACAAACTCGCGCGGAAATCCTATCTCGTCTCAGACACAGAAGGAGATGGAAGCAGGGAAGATTTTGTACACTCCGAAAAATTCACACTTGTCGATGGGAATGGATACATCCGCGGAATGTATGATGGAACTGATGCAGGTGATGTGGATATGCTGATGCGGGATATACGCGCGTTGCTGAAGTAGCTATACCTCGGCTCCGCTCGGTCTGACAAACTCTCTTCGAAGCACGATTGTCAAACTGAGCGGAGTCGAAGTGTGGCAATCACACTTTCATCCCCAATATCGTCACATCATCAATCTGATCATAACTCCCTTTCCACTCCTGAAACACTTTGACAATTGCAGCGCGCTGCTCTTCTGCCGAAAGTGAAGCAATCGACCTCACAAGTTCTGCAAGATTTTTGCTTCTGAATTTTTTTCCTTTTGGCCCGCCGAACTGATCTGCGAATCCATCTGTGAATAAATAGATACAATCGCCTTTCTGAAGTTGAATTTCATGTTCTGTAAATGGATTCAACTCAACATAGAAGCCGATGGGTTGTGGATTCGCTTTTGTTTCAAACAATACGGAGTCTCTTACGTACCAAAATGGATTGTGCGCTCCGGCCCACTTTGTTTTCAAAGTCAACAAATCAATTTGCACGAGAGAAATATCCATGCC
>CAZBYM010000260.1:0-6233 GCA_964495745.1 uncultured Chryseobacterium sp.
GTTCACATGTTGAACAAAGGTGCAGACATTGATTTTGTTCGTCGCTTTCTAGGCAATGACCTAATTGATACTACTATGATTTATGCTAAAAGAAGACGTTCAAGATTTTCCTTGAAACGTAGGATCTAATAGTATTATTCAAAGAGACATGTCGCAAGATCGCATATCATATCGAGAATATTTGTTGGATCACCGTTATTCTCTGAGGTCAATTCGAACATACTTGTTCCTGATTGACAAAATCAGTCGCAATCTCGACTTTAAAAAATGTTGCTATCGCGAAATATTAATAGCTATCTCATGTCGCAACTTCTCCTCACGATATCGACGTGTTATTGTTGCCGCGCTGAAACAATATTTCTATTACCTAATGGAAACAGGCAATCGACTAAGTCATCCTTGTCGAAATTTACAAATCCGCTCAAATTTTACAAAACAATTCATTCAGAGTGACTTCCTAACTCATGATGAACTTCATCTGCTGAAAAACAGAACCCAACGGTATGGTATCTTGGAATTACGCGATGGAGTGCTTTTCTCTCTCCTAACTACGCAAGGTTTGTGCGCAGAAGAAATTGCAAATCTTCAATTGAAACACATTGATTTGAAACATGAGATGATTGTCATTCCTCAGAGCAGGAAATATACCCGACGCAAATTGGCCTTAGTAAAAGGGCAGGTTGCAATTCTTCATGAGTACATGAACCGCATTCGGCCTAAACTTATTCGTAATGAAACCAATTCACTATTAATCGGGAAATGCGGAACTGCACTAACTCCTGATTCGATCCAATATTTAGTTGGACAACTTCAACACCTTATTCCAGACAAAAAACTCTCACCAACGTTTATTCGTCAAAGTGTAATCGTATGGTGGATCAATGGACTTAAAATTCCACTAGAACAAGTACAACTTATGTGTGGTCACCGATGGATTTCTGCCACGCAACGCTACCAGTTTCATTCTCTCGAATTGGATCTCAAGATGGTTAACAGGTGGTTGTGAAAGAACAATTTTTTTCTGAATTAAAAAAGCGTTGTTTGGTTCGCAGCTTTGAAAATTCTGATGGACATTTTTGATACTTTCAATTTTAACATATCCATGTGCATAACAGTTAGGCAATAAGTATTTTTCAACTATATAGAAAATATACTATTGAGACTGCAATGTGCTATCGCGAAAATAATTTAGATTAATTACAGTTGCACATAGATCTTTGTATTTCAAGTAAAGATCTTCCCATTCACTATTCTCGAAAATATAAGCTAAAGATAAACCTGCTTTGAACCATCCTTCTTCTTCTACTCTGATTGGTCGCTTTAAGTGGATGGCATACTCGACAAGAGAAAGAGCAATATCTATTGCATTTACATGAACGCTGACATCCCTGCCAACTACATTAGCGATCTCAGCATTTCTGTATTGTGTTAATCTTATTCTTAGCGATTCAACTTTTGTTTTCATATTTAATTAGGTACAGGAACATTGTTCTCGACAGGTGCCGGGGCCACCGCAGGAACCACAGGATTTGGTGCGGGAGTAAATGTCGCATTATTTTTTAATTCTGTACTGAAGTACTGGGTGCCACCCCCTTCAACCGCGGTTCCATTTAAGTCATAGTATGGCGACTGATTCTCAATGTGAGTAGATTGAAGAACTTTGGTTTCTCTCTGAACTGTGACCGTATAAGTTTGAATGACATCTTGTGATCTCAATCCTATCTGTTCTGGACTAGTGCCTACTGGGGCATAATAATTCCCGAATTCACCTTTCGCGCCAAGAACTCGGTACTGCACTAGTTGTTGCCCAGGTTGTAACTTGTTAGTAAAAACAGCTCGTTGAAAGTTGATATAACCTGTCTCTTGTCCCCATGCTTCTGCTAGCGATTGACGATCCACCATTTTCTGTGACATGTTCATCTCTGGTGTTATTGTGAATTTGGAACTAGATAATGATGCTCCTCCTACTTCACAAGCAACGCCTACAATTACCATCGATAGATTCTGATTTTCTCTCTGTCTTTGAGCTTCCTTTCCTTCCGGGGTAGTAGCAGTATTGTGCTCCATCAATGCACCGGCAGGAACATATAAAAACAAGAATCTTGAAACCTGTCCTCTAAATAGTACAACGTCTAGAGTCACAGCCGCACCAGTCGCGAATGCTGCTGCCTGCGCCGCTTTGTAGTTGTTGTAATAGTAATTATTAAGTAAGGTGCCCCCTCGCCCCTCCTCTTTTGCCCATGTGTACATTAGCTGGACGTTCGGATCACTTGCATCCATATCCAGTGCTTCTAGTCCATCGAGGTCGATATATCGGATTGGTTTATTTGAAGCAAATTGATACGGGCTTAACATTGGGTACTTAGTGGTCAACGGATCCACACTCAAAAACTTCCCTAAACTCGGATTGTAAATTCTGAAACCGTAATCCTGCGTTCCACTTGCAGTGCCAACAGTTTCCGGATCATTCTCCTTGCCGTTGAAACCGTAGGAAAAGCGAAGTGGAATTGTGTCCTTGTTAATATTTCTGCAATACCTTCTGAATCGACTTTAACACCAACACTAATGTATCACGTGCATCTCTTCGATCTCTAAGTTTCTTGCAATCGTCTAATAGAAATTTGATGCAGATACTTTTTACCGTTTTGTTTTTTCCATGCAGATACTTATTGAGTGCATCGACGAACTCCTGAACAATCATATTTCTGGACGAAACATTTTCGCAATTCGCTTCGTCAATAGTTACCAGATTTGCTATCCCATAGAGTCTGAATCCGGAAATAGCGTCAATTCGCCGGGCAGTTTTTCGCTTACGTTTTTTCAAAATACCTTTTCTTGTTTCAACAAATGAAGCGAGAAATATTGTATTTCATTTGGGACTTGAATTTTCTTCTTTGCGTTAACAATTCTCCCCGAACTTCATTGATCGCCCGATTGTTTGCCACTAAACCCGATCCCAAATTTGGTTCGCACGCTCGTAGCGGGAGTAGCTGGTAGAGAATTACACACAGATTATCGCACACTCGTTGTAATAAATGCGCGTTCGCAAAGTCCTTAATCTCACCGGCAAAGTCACTGTTCAATTCTTGAAATATTTGAAGTTACTTGCCATCGTTTTCGGATCATTCAAAAGTGTAGAATGCATCGAATAAACTTAATGTCACAACATCATGCAAAGAATATTACTCTTTATCGCAATTTGTCTGGCTCATTCGCAAGTGAAAAGTCAGAATTTTGATTATACAGTTTCAACTGATTCCGTTGCATGGAACGAATTGAATGCTCAAACTATTCTTAATGCAAACAACAGTGCATGGAGCTTTTCTTACAAAATTCCAATAGGATTTACTTTCAATTATCTAGGAAGAAATTTTGACTCGCTTACGGTAGAGACCAATGGCTATGTCGTATTTGATCAGCATCGCAGTTACGCATTGACCGCATTCTCCGGAGTGGGAGATGTTGTTGACACTTCAGGTAATCATTCAGTATTGGGGTATGAACTGTCAGGATCGCCCGGTAGTCACGTGCTGAAAATTCAATATAGGAATTGTGGCTATGGTGGTTCTGCAACAGAAATTCAGAGTTGGCAGATCTGGTTGAAAGAGAATGGCAATGTTGAGTTTCATATTGGTACTGGAACACTACGCTCGAATGTTATTAGTGTAACAGTGTTCAACGAGTCTACTCAGCTCGATTCAACATACAATCTTGCTGCGCTTGATACCACACAAAAATGCAGGATCGGATTACTCAATATGAATATGGATACTCCAGATCGCGGACTTTTCATTGGAGAAGATCCAGTGATGCCCCAATCTCAACCTGTGAATGACATTTATCCGGAAATCATTTACCTCAATTTAATTCCACCTGCAGGTTATCGTTACACATTCACCCCTTCAGCAAATTGATATTATTCCTAAGCACAATGAAAAAACTATTTCTTCTAACTTTTCTTTTTGTAGTACTGTTGGCAACAGATGTGTTTGGCGGAAAGCGGTATTGGATTGCGACCAGTGCTTCAGGATGGAAGAGTAAGGCTAACTGGTCTACCACGAGCACTGGGGCTGGTGGATCGAGCGTTCCAAGTACGAGCGATACGGCTTACTTCACTTCAAGTCGAACTGGTCAATGTGACTTGGATTCGAACGCCAACGTTAAACGCTTCGAAATGGGAGCAAGTTGCGGAACATTTGTGCAAAGTACGTACACTATTACGATTGGTACATCTGGTGCATTATTGGCTGGTGGAACTTTCACTGGTGGGTCCGGATCGATATCATCTACAGGCGCAGTAACAATTTCAGGTTGTGCATTTACAAGTACGAGTGGGACATATTCTACTAATTCAAATTTCACATTTAGCAGTGGGAGTTTCACGCATAATAGTGGAAAGATGAAATTCAACGCAACATTAACCATCACCGGTTCAGTAACTATGTATGACTTAGAGTTTGCACCTACAGCAACGTCGGCCTACACAATTGCGTCGGGCACGACAATTACAGTGAATAACAATTTCTACACCTCCAATACCTACGCTCTCAGTATTAACACAGGCACGATTGATATTAAAAAAAATGTCTACCTGAATAACACCGGGGTAACAACAACAGGAGGAACTGGATTGATTAAATTCACTGGGACTACCAAGCAAACTATTGATGGAGTAAGCGCGATCGACTGCACTTTACCGAACGTACAAATAAATAAATCAGACACACTTGTTCTTGAAGATACCATAGTCATTGGCGGAGACTTCACTTATACTGCCGGAGTAATTAGTGCGGGTACAAGCCAAGTGATTTTCAAAGATGGTGTAGGCAAGACGATAACGGGGAGTATTAGTTTGTACAATGTGCAGTTCAATCACTTTACAAACAATTCAAGCTATACGATTGCTTCTGGCACCACCATCACAGTAAACAACGATCTCACAGTGAAAGGCGATAGAATATTCACGTTGTCGACAGGCACAATTCATGTGAAGCACAATTTTGTACAATCAAATTCAAATTCCACTGGAGGAGGTGGAACCGCACTAATTGTTATGAACGGATCTGGGACTCAGAAAATGACTGGTTCTACTACTTCAGCCACTGCAAGAGTGTGTGATATACAAATTAACAAGTCGTCTTCAGATACTTTGAAAATTGAAAACTACTTTACAGTTATCGGTGATTGGACGTATACCGCAGGAATAGTTAGTGCCGGAACAAGTTCAATATATTTCTTGAACACCAAAACAATTTCAGGTTCGCATCAGCTATACAATGTATTATTTTATAGCAGCACGGCTGCATCATTTACTATTTCTAGCGGCACTACCTTAACTATTGCTGGCACAATGACTGTAGGAGGGGGCTCAAACGCGATCTCATTCATAACCGGAACTATTGACGCAAAAGGCAACATTACTATAACGAATACAGGAACAGGCACTGGATCAGGGACAATAAGAATTAACGGTACAGCCGATCAAACATTAACCGGACCAGGCTCAGATGATGTAGGAAGACTTCCTCATGTTATCATTAATAAGTCATCCGGAACATTAACCCTTGCCGGTCATATTACAGTAAATGGCGATTGGACTTATACTGCCGGAACTCTAGATGCAGGTGCGAGTACAGTGTTCTTCAGAAACACTAAAACGATAACAGGTTCTCACGCGCTCTATGACATTGGATTTGCAGGAACCGGCGCATACACATACACTATTGCTTCCGGAACAACCATCACCGCGAATCACAACTTGACGTTCAGCGGATCATCTGCAATAACAATGAATACTGGAACAATTAATGTTGGTGGAGATGTTGCAACAACAAATAGTTCGACGTCAACTACGGGAACCGCGCTTATCAAAATGAATGGCACTAGCGATCAAAAAATCACTGGTAGTGGAACTGCCGGGACGGGAAAGTTGCCGAATATCACCATTGATAAATCTTCAGGCATACTATCACTGATCAGTATAATTTCTTGTACCGGTCATTGGATTTATACCGGATCAGGGAGTGGTAGTGTAAATCCTGAAACCTCCACGGTTGCATTTTACGGAACGTTCAATCTTGATGGGCAACAGTCCGGAAGCACAAACACTATGTCGTTTTACAATGTAACTATCAATGGCAATACACGCACGCTTACAGGTAATCTGAACGTAGATAACAACTTTACGATTTCGTCAGGTACAACCTGTTCAGCTGGTTCTAACAAAATTTACG
>CAZBYM010000261.1:0-6201 GCA_964495745.1 uncultured Chryseobacterium sp.
CGATGCGAAACGCTATCGAAAGATTATTGCGAAATGAAGTAGTCGCGACACCAAGAAAAACTCAAGAAAAAGGCTTGACAAATAATTCATTTCGTGCTAGGGTAATGGCGGTCGTTTATAAAGTTAAATAACCCATTGTCCCCGCGAGGGGTCGGCTGAAAAGCCAAAGGAAACCTTGGGTTTGTATTATAGCGAAGTTTCGTGAGAGGATGTGAACGCACATCAATAAAGAAACAATCGTTCTTTCTGTACTGAAAGACCTCCTTACACAGACCAATACGTTTGTACGTTCGGGGAGAAAGGAAAATTCGTACGTAGTGAAAAAAAAACGTTATAATGAGATAATGCGCGGTCAGAAATAATTTATTCCAAAACAAACTGCCGGTATGGATAACACCAACCGGCAGTTCATTCGTAACCCAAATCAGACCCACAACCGCTCGTTGGCTGATCTGCTTACTTCGTAAATGCTTTCTTTAAGTGTGAGTAGGCATCCGCTAACTCATCTTCGAAATGCTCCCATTTAGTCTCCACCTTCTTTTCTTTCAACATCAATGAGGTTTTGATTTCGACAAGCTTTTTAGTGAACTCCTTTTTCCTGGTTTCAAACTCGTCGATGGCGACAATTTTGTTTAGCTCGAAACGCAACTTGATAATTTCAAGTTTTATTTTGAACTTTTGTACCTCCATCTTCAGCGCAACCAATTGCTCCGCACCAAGTTTACTTTCGCCCATCAACCGCTCTATCTCCTTTAGTGCACGAACAAGTTTCTTTCGCTGCACTTCAAATATTTCCTTTGACTCAGCTTTACCAAGAGCCAGATGTAACTGCAGTAACTCCAATGCTCCTCTCAGTTCATTGGACTTGGCTTTCACCGAAGCTTTCGATTTGGTCAAAACAGAATGAAACTCCTGCGCCTGACGATGCAACTTCTTTTTTGCACTTTCAAAAACATCGTGTGCTTCTGCCTTACCCAAAGCCGCTTGTACTCTGAATTTTTCCAGTTCAGTCGCGGCCTTCCTCAAACCGGAAATGATTTGCTCAGTAGTCGTAGTCTTTGTAAGTGTGGTTTCCATGGTGATATATTAACTGATAAAAATTTAACTGCGTTCAGATTCAAAATCTACCTAACATAAATTCAAAACGACAGCAACGAATAAATCTGAATTGCAAAGTCAAATCTCAGGTAAACCTAAAGTCCAACCAATGAGCAGGATCAATTGGCGGGATGATTGTCATCAGTAACTTTTTCGCTAACCACAGCGTATTTGGAACGATGCAACTCGCTTGCCTCTTCAATTGAGTAAGAAACAGACAAGTCTTTCTCTTTTTTTGCCATTAAAGCGAGCTTCTGGTAATACTGACTCAAAGTTTCCAATTCTTTCTCAGAAAGTCCTTCAACGTCTATCAAGCGATTACTTGGACCTTTTAAGGAAGCAACCAACTCATTCAACTTAAGATGAATCGCACGGGAATCCTTATTCTGCATTCGTTGAATAAGAAATACCATTAAAAATGTAATGATTGTTGTTCCTGTATTAATAACCAATTGCCAGGTGTCGGAAAATCCAAAATAAGGCCCGGAAATTAACCAGCCCGTTATGATCAACACAGCAACAACAAAAACGGTCGTAGTTCCACTGATCACCGTTGCCGAATGAGCAAGTCTCTCAAAAATATTTTTCTGACTTTTCATCTAGAGTTTCTTCTCTGAATCCATTTGAGTCCTCTTCTTCACGAGTTGGTCATGCAGAGCACTTGCAACTTCGCTAGTAGCTTCTTCAAAAGATTTACACTTCCGCTCAGCAAATAGTTCATGTCCGGGAATCGTCAATCTGATTTCGCAAACTTTGTTCTCGTGCGTATCGGATTTCTCAAGTTTCAACGTGACATCTGTAGTAACGATTCGATCATTAATACGAAATAGCTTCTCAACTTTCGCGTGGACAAATGCTTCAAGTTCTTCAGTAGCTTTGAAATGCAAAGATTGAATTCTGATATTCATAATGAAGTGTATTACAAGAGTGAGACAAATTCTGACTGATCAGATGAAGGTAGACATCTATTACCCGTTTCTCATATTCTATTTTGACTTTGATTTCAATTTACCCTGTTTCCTGAAATAGCGACGGAAAGGCCAGGAATGTTTTAGTGCTTCAAGATCTTCGTTGAGTAAAACAGTTCCCTTGTTGATGTTGTTCATGCTTTCATTCATATTGTGTACGAGTGTTGTATCATTCAGTAACACACCAACTGAACCATTTCCATTTTGAATTCCTGCAACAATCTGAGATATATTTCCGGAAATAATTGCAACGCTGTCGTTGATGTTCTCAAACTTCACGATAACCTGCTTCAGGCGTCCTGAAATTGTAGTATCAACGATGAGTGCTCCCAAAGTACCTTTCCCGTTGCGAATGTCATTCGTAATGTTGGTAAGATTGCCTGTGAGAATCGCACTTTGATTACTCGCTATTTTGATGTTCACAATCGAAGCCTTTACATTTTCCGCAACGATAGTGTCCATTAGGATTGACCATAAAGTATTCTTGCTGTTGATTCGATCAGTAATTGTTCGAAGATTTGCAGTTATCACCTGCATATTCTCATTCGTTGCGCTAAGTGTTCGAATCATTTCATCCTGTTCAATTGGCCGTCGCGTTGCCAGAATATCACCTTCTTCAATACATTCCGCCTCGCTCGACGCAGAATTAATATTCACAAGTTTGTTTCCCATCAATCCATCAGTTCCAATTGATGCAACCGCATTTTTTCGGATGTACTGTCTTATTTTTTCCTCGATGATCATCACCACCCGGACACTGGAGTCACTTGCAATTTCGACACTCTCAACTGTGCCCACATCTATTCCGGAAAAACGAACCTTATTCCCACTCATCAATCCACTCACGTTGTAAAACTCCGCACTGATGCGGAACGTATTACCAAAAAGGTTTTGCTTGTTGCCGATCAGGTAAAGTGCGGCAATCAGAAAAATCGTTCCTGAAAGAACAAATATTCCCAATCTGATATTTTTCACCGTATCCTTTGCCATCTTATTCGAAGAATTGTTTCACTTTACGATCATTTGATTTACTTAACTCATCATACGTACCAACAGCATAACAACGGCCATCAATCAACATGACAATCCGGTGTGAAGCATATTTCACGCAATTCAAATCGTGTGAAATAATCATGGAAGAGTTTTTATATTTTTTCTGGACTTCTACCATCAAATTGATGATTTCTTTTCCGGTAATTGGATCCAAACCGGTAGTTGGTTCATCATAAAGGATAATCTCCGGTTTGAGAATTAACGTACGCGCCAGCGCAATTCTCTTTCGCATTCCACCGGAAAGTTCCGAAGGCATCATATCTACTGTCTCAGCAAGTCCAACATTATTCAATGCTTCCATCACGAGATCATCAACTGTTTCCTTGCTCTTTTGAATCCAGTGACGACGCAACGGGAATTCAAGATTTTCTCTCACAGTCATCGAATCATATAAAGCATTGCTTTGGAAAAGAAATCCAACCTTCACTCTGATCTTGTCCAGATCTCTTTGATTCAACTCAGGAATTTCATTTCCGAATACATTTACTTTTCCGGAATCAGGTTTGATAAGTCCTATGATGCACTTTATCAGAACTGATTTTCCCGAACCCGATTTGCCAAGAACAACTACATTCTCTTCCGGCAACAAATCAAAACTGAAATCACGTAGTACATGATTATCCCCGAACGATTTGTTGACTTTATCCAACTGTATTACAGGTCCCATGCTTTGTCAAGTCAATTGTAAAACATCTGTAATCTGTACAACAATCAAGTCGATGACAAATACGAGCAACGACGAAACAACAACCGCCGAATTTGCTGAGCGCCCAACACCTTCCGTTCCTTTGTTTGTATAATAACCCTTATAACATCCGATAATTCCGATCGCAAAACCAAAGAAGAATGTTTTGATGATTGATGGAATAATATCCGCATAAGCCAATACATCGAACACCTGGTTCCAGAATAAATCCCACGTTACGACTCCTCTGATATTCGCACCCAGATATGCACCGTATAGCGAAATTGCATCAGCGAGAATCGCAAGAATCGGAATCATAAACGTTGCAGCTAATACACGGGTTACAACTAAATATTTGAACGGATTTGTACCCGAAACTTCCATGGCATCTATTTGTTCAGTCACTTTCATCGAACCCAGCTCTGCGCCAATCGAAGAACCAATCTTCCCTGCGCAAATTAATGCTGAAATTACCGGAGCAATTTCCCGAACCAATGAAACAGAAACCATTTTTGGCAACCAGGCTTCCGCGCCAAATTCAACGAGCGTTGGCCGCGATTGAATGGTAATGACCAATCCCATGATGAATGCAGTGATAGCAACCAGCGCAAATGATTTGTATCCGATAAAAAAGGATTGCCTTAACAATTCCGGAATTTCATAGCGAGGGCGAAAGAATTCGCTGAAAAACCTTCCGGTAAATCGCGCAACATCTCCAGTTTCAGCCAGAAAACTTTTCCACGCACTTGTTGCTTTTCCCATTGCAACTCAAAACTCTATCTTAATACGCCGCGACTGAATGAAAACGATCACGTTGGCAACTGATAATTATCATATATGTCAATTTGCTGAGCTGTTCGTGTGGACCATTTCGATCGCTGTGAAAGATTACGTATATTCATCAACAACACAAAGTCGTTGAACTGTAATAATTGTGGCAATGAAAAAACTTCCGATGATTATCCTTTACGTTTCCGATCAGGAAGCAAGCAAATCTTTCTATGAAAAAGTGTTGGGAATTACACCACGTCTACACGTTAAGGGAATGACGGAATTTCAATACGGCAATCATTTTGTAATAGGACTCATGCCGGAAAACGGGATAGCCAATATTCTTACTCCGCATACCGCACATCCGGCAACAGGCAATGGAATTCCACGGTGTGAATTGTATTTGTTCGTGGCGAATGCCAATGAATCGTTGCAACAAGCGGTAATGGCCGGTGCAAAATTAATCAGCTCTTCTATGAAGAGGGATTGGGGCGATGAAGTAAGTTACTGCGCCGATCCTGATGGACACGTGCTTGCATTCGCGACACAGAAATGAGTTCCTACAACTTCTTGTAAGAGTAAGTTGCAATGCCACCGATTACTACGGTCACAACAGCAACCATTCCCATTTCGAAAAAATGCTCTGTTACATAGCAATATGCCAGTGCAATGCAGTACACGGCCAACGCTAGAAATCCGTAAACCTTAAATGCGCTTCGTGCAATTCTTTTGTCCTCTTGCGGAGTGATTTCCTGTTCCATACCGGTTGTTTTGACAAAGTTGAACTCTGCAGTGCCTAAAATCTAATGACTTCCATCATCGCGCAACCTGATTTTGGTCATATATGGGCTATTTGGCTCCAATTATATTTATCGCTTCTAAGTTTTTAACTTCGCCATGAAACCTGGATTATTGAACCAAATGGACGGAAAACAAGGGATTGAAGCCCTTTTCCAATTCGCAACGGAAGGAATTCTCGTGGCCGATGCTGCAGGCAAGATTGTGCGAATTAATCCCAGTGCAGAGAAACTATTTGGATATGAACCCGGAGAGCTCGTTAGACAGCCAGTAGAGGTTCTGATTCCAAGCAGATTAACAGGGACACATCATAAACACCGCGAGAAATACAATGACAATCCGCATCCCCGAAAAATGGGTCTTGGAATAGAATTGTTTGGAGTTAAGAAAAATGGGGACGAAATACCTGTAGAAATCAGTCTTAGCCCGTACAAAACAGAAGAAGGGAATTTCACCATAGCTTTTGTGGTTGATATCACTCACCGGAAGAACGCAGAAGTTCAGTTGAAAAATTATTCCATCGAACTCGAGCAGCAAGTCAAGAACAGAACATTAATTCTTGAAGAAGCGATTGATGAATTAGAGAAGACAAAAATAGAATTACATCATGCGTTGGAAAAAGAGCGGGAGCTCAATGAGTTGAAATCGCGTTTTGTATCTATGGCGTCACATGAATTCAGAACTCCTCTTGCCACTATTCAATCTTCACTTTCGTTGGTAAAAAAGTATGGAGATCTGTCGGAACACGAAAAACAGAACAAGCACATTACCAAGATAAAATCTTCTATCAGCGATCTTACAGACATTCTGAATGATTTTCTGTCTGTG
>CAZBYM010000262.1:0-3113 GCA_964495745.1 uncultured Chryseobacterium sp.
CAAAATTCGTTGTCCCATACAACTTCTGAAACATGATTTGTTGCCCAATAATATTCTGGTGAATTGCAAAAATCAGGAATGTGGCCAGAATTTGTTTCATCAGTTGTTTCCAAACTTAATCAAGTGATAATTTATTATTGGACGATAAGTGGTTGGGTCATGATCTTATCATTTTGCGAAATATTGACAACGTAGAATCCCTTCGTTAGCGCGGACAAATTTATTGTCCGATGAAGTTCTGTTGTTCCGTTTTCGCTCTGGGTTAGCACAACTTCCCCCAACAAATTGCAAATCCTGATCTCAATCGGACTGTTCGATGAAGATGAATAATTCAGTTGCACCGATTCACTCGCCGGATTTGGAAAAAGTTTCAACGAACTCGATTCAGCTTGCGCGTTACTTTCTACTCCTAATGGATTCAACAAATCTACTTCCCAGATTCCACGACCGTAAGTTGCTGCGCGAAGTTTACGTGTTGGATAATAAATTTTCAAATCCGTAACCGAAGTTTTTGGCAATCCGGTGCTATACGATGTCCATGCATTCGTAAGTGTATCGCGATAAAATATTCCCGCATCCGTTCCGATATAAATAAGATTGTCGCTGCCAATTTCAAATTCACAAGTGTTAACCGGAACATTCGGCAAACCACCCAATAGGCTTGTCCAGCTCGAACCACCGTTTACGGAAGTCTGCACTTTGTAAATGAGTGTATATCCTCCACGCGTAATCCAAAGTTGATTCGGATTCGTTGGATGAACTGTAATCGAAGTAATTCCAACCGTTCCCGGCACAACAACCGTTGACCAGTTTGCACCAAGATCCGTTGTCTTGTACATCGTGCTTCCGGCAGAACAATAAATTGTATACGGATCGGAAGGCGCAACGGCAAGACATTCCAATGTACTTCCTCCTGCAATATTCGTACTGAGCGCAGACCAGGTTGCACCACGATCTGTTGAACGCCACACATCATCGTATCCTGCAACAATTACATTCGGATCGGAAGGATCAATCATGTACGGTGCGATCCAGCTTCCATTTGGAGTTCCTCCCGGAATATTATCACTGATGCAATAGTATGTGTCCGTAAACCAACGATCATACGATCGGTATAATTTTCCATTGATATACGTCGTGTAAATAATATCGT
Organism: uncultured Chryseobacterium sp.; assembly: GCA_964495745.1. Classification (GTDB taxonomy): domain Bacteria; phylum Bacteroidota; class Bacteroidia; order Palsa-965; family Palsa-965. The sequence continues at coordinate 1,154 of CAZBYM010000262.1, forward strand.
CATTCGTTGGATCGATTGCAACTTCCATTGCATCACCTCCATTGGTGGAGCGCCAGTTTCCGCTAGTCATTCGCAAACGACCACCGTTGTCCTGCGTGCCGCCCATCATCATCATTGGATCAAGTTGCGAAACAGCTATGCGATAAAATTGTGTGATCACTAATCCATCAGAAATGTTAGCCCAGTTGTACGTGCTTTCTGTGAAGTGGTACACACCGCCATCGTTGCAGAAATAAATTTTATCGGGATTCAGCGGATTGTACACCACGTTTCGTTGATCAGCATGAACTTCTTCATAAGGCGGATTGTAATACCAATACGTGAGCATGTTCCAGGTTATTCCATTATCCGGAGAAGCATAAATGTTCATGTATCCCGTGTAAATTACATTTTCATTCGTAGGGGAAATGAAAAGAACAGCATCTTCCGGCAAATCCGAAACGTACGTGAGATTGCTCCCATAGTTTGTTGAGATGTAGAGCGGATGATTTCCATCGGAAACACGCACTGCTAACTTGGCAGGATTATCAGGCGTTACTGCAAGGATGAGATGATTGTATTGCAAACCAAAATTGGAAAGCACATTCCAAGTTGTTCCGCCATCAATGGAGCGATATACTTCACTCGATCCCCAATAATCATATTGCGCTACATAGACATTTGAAGTTCCGGGTTCAAATTCAATGTCGGAATGATCGCCTGCATGTACAACAATCCAGCTCGTTCCACCGTTCGTGGTTCTGTAAAGTCCTGCTGTTGTTGCCGCATAAATTACCTGCGGATTCAACGGATCCATTTCCAGTTTCGAAATTGCGCGACCTTGTGAAAGTGTCCAGTTCAAACCTGTTGGTGCCCATGTTGCACCGCCATCTGTACTTTTGTAAACACCAAGACTATAATTCCACCAGCCCGAATGATCACCAACGGAAATGTAAATTGTGTTTGCGTTCGTTGGATCAACAAGGCAACTGCCAACGCTTACGTATGGAAGCGCATCTGTTAATGGCGCCCATGTACTTCCTGCGTCCGTTGTTTTCCACAATCCACCAATTGGCGCGCCTACGTAAAATTCATTTGGATTTGTTGGATGAAAAGCAACACAAGTTGTACGGCCCATTCCGTTGTATCCGCCAATAGCCACAGTTTGTGAAATACAAGTCCAAGTAGAAGACATCACAGAAGGATTGCTTTCGCGCATTGCATCTGCTTCGGCTTGTCTTGTGGCGATATCAGGAAAATTTCCATTCTCATCAACGCGCGTATGCCAATACCATTTCCAACGTTGATATTCGTTGTATTCGCCATCCGAGAAATGCGGAGTAACTCTTTCGCGCGCGACAGGTCCAGACAATGGTTTCGAAAAAAACTCATCGGCCTTTTCGCAAATCTGAAAAAAATTGTCGGTAGGAACTACGCCAATGTGTTGACGAAAATCCTGAGCGACTAACGACAACGAGGCAAAAAGTGCCAGAGTGAGCTGGAAGAAATATTTCATGCTTGAAATTACTCATTTTGCTCTAATTCGAGTTGTATTGAGCTGAGAAATTACTGGTCTAGTGTCTTACTTCCGTGCCTGAAAACTATTAGCGCTTGCAGCGGGCCTACACGGCGAACGGCGAAAAAAGCGATGAAGCACTTTGCCCACGCGATGCGGAGAGATCGCTACGCGATCAGCGCCGTTTCTCGTGGGTAATCGGCATAAAAATCGCAGTGACGCCGTTCGCCGTGTCTAGCGCCGCAGGCTACAAGGAGCTTACCTGCGTTTATTTTATTCCCAATCACGCATAATCCGCCCTATCTTTGCACGCGCCAAAATTAGAGGCACACAATGAGCGAATCAGACTTTTCAATTGAACCTTTAGAGAAAACCGGTAAGCAGCTTTATGCATATCAGGAAGAAGCAATCGAAGAAATTCTGAAACGACTTCGAACCGTGATGCGCAACAGAACAAGTATAATT
>CAZBYM010000262.1:3123-6180 GCA_964495745.1 uncultured Chryseobacterium sp.
AAACGACTTCATGATCATCCAACCCGATACAATTTACTTTATCAATTGCCAACGGGTGGTGGGAAGACAGTAATCTTTTCTGAGATCGCTCGTCGATATATTCTGGATACAGGTAAAAAGGTTCTGATTCTTACACATCGAATTGAGTTGTGTAATCAGACTTCACAAATGCTGCATGAATTTGGCGTGAACAACATGGTCATCAACAGCGAAGTGAAAGAAATTCCTGTGCCGAATGACTACATGTGCTTTGTGGCAATGGTTGAAACGTTGAACAATCGTTTACGCGACAATATTCTCAATCTCGACAACATCGGATTGATGATTATTGACGAAGCACACTACAACTCTTTCGGCAAGCTTTTGAGATTTTACGAAAAAGGAGTTGTGCTTGGAGTTACAGCTACACCGTTGAGTTCGAATATCGATATCCGTATGAAGGATACGTATGATGAATTGATTGTTGGCGAATCGATTCCATCTTTGATCGACAAAGGATTTCTTGCACGAGCAGTTACGTATCATTATCATGTTGGATTGACCTCGCTGAAGGTTGGAAGAAACGGAGATTACACTGTGAGTTCTTCTGAGCGATTGTATAACAATCATGTGATGCAGGATAAATTGCTCAGCGCTTATCGTGAAAAAGGAATAGGTAAGAAGACCTTGATTTTTAATAACGGAGTTGCGACTTCACAATACGTATATGTTTCTTTCAAGGAAGCCGGATTTGAAATCAAACATCTTGATCACACACATACAGCGAAAGAGCGGAGAGAGATTCTTACCTGGTTCAAGAACAAACCTGATGCGATTCTAACTTCGGTGAGTATTCTGACTACAGGATTTGATGAGCCGACTGTTGATTGTATTATTTTGAATCGCGCAACGAAATCTCTCACGTTGTATTTTCAAATGATAGGAAGAGGTTCACGTATTCTTGACAATAAAAAAGAATTCACTGTAATTGATCTTGGAAATAATCTGAATCGTTTTGGACTTTGGAATGGTCCAATTGACTGGGGACATATTTTCGAAACACCTGAAAGTTATCTTCTGAATATACTTGACGACGAAGAGATCGAGCGTAATTACAAATATGTGATGCCTGAAGAACTTAAGTTGAAGTTCAGTAAATCAGAAGCAATTTTATTTGATGTAAAAGCAGAACATAGAAAAGCAATTGCCGCGCATGAACGCCCGAAAGTTGTGATTGAACGTTCAATGGAACATCACGTCAGGTTGTGTCTCGATAACAGTGCTGACATTGACGAGGCTCTACATCTAGCCGATCTTCTGAGAGAGGAAATGGAATACAGAATCCGCGTGTATTGCTGGTGCTTGAGTAAAACATCAATTAGTTATGTGAAGTGGTTGCAGGACGAGTACAAGCGTAAGTTGAAAATTGCGCTGATTAGAAGTTCGCACGAGCAAGTAGAACATACGAATCAGATTAACCCTGAAAGTCCTGCTGAGAATTCACCTTGGCGGGAATATTAAGGATTTGTTGTTTCCGGAAGATCAGCTTTTCGCCAGCTGACAAAACCTCCATCCATTTCATAAACTTCTTTGAATCCGAGCTCGCGCATGTGTGTGGCTGCTGCAGCACTTCTGCTTCCGCTCCTGCAATAAACAAGAACGGGTTTTGATTTGTCCAATCCTGCAATTTGCTGATCAAACGAATCTCCATTCCAGTTGTAATTCATCGCGTTGAATAAATGACCTTCTGCAAATTCACCCGGTGTACGCACATCAATTATTGGTGCGTCGGGGAGTGATTTTATTTTCTCGGAAAATTCAATCGGCGTAAGATTGGGTTTGTAAGTCAGAGTTTGGGCGTTAGTGCAACTATAAATTGTTGAAACACCGGCGATGATTGCAATTAATATTGACTTTTTCATTCTAGTTCAAGTGTTGATTGATGATTTGTTCAAGATTTTGAGCGGAAACAACCCCTGATTGTTGCCATTTTATTTCGCCATTCTTAAATAGAATCAGCGTTGGTACACCACGAATATTGTATGCGCTGGCCACCTTCGGATTTTTGTCCACATCTATTTTGAGAATTTTCGCTTTTTCACCAATGAGAGATTTCAAATCTTCCAGAATTGGTTTCATCGTTTTGCAGGGACCACACCACTCTGCGTAAAAATCTACGAGCGTTGGCGTGTTGCTCTTGATAATTTCTGAAAATGAATTACTCATTTCGCGTAGTTTTTATTTCCTCAAATTCAATTTCTTCCACTGGTGAATTTGTCTTAGTTGGCATTTCAGTAGCACAGGAACCGCCAAAACAATTACCTCCTGCACAACCAAAAGCAAATATGCCCATCGAAGCGAAGTAAGCGCCAAAAGCAATACCAAACCATTGTTCTGCCTGGATGGAATTGATAACAACGAAAACTCCGATTACAAGATAGAGCAGTCGAGTCAATGTCCAGCCGGTTAATATTCTTTGTTTCATCTTATTTATTATGTGCATTTGTCGATTAGTCTTTTAACACAGATTATTATGATTCCGAATCCACTAAATCTGCTTAATCTGTGTTAAGAGAAACACTTCTTAATGGGATAAATATTTCCCGGTAGTGTATCATTATGGAATTCAAACAGGATCCGCCTTATAATTTGTTACGCAAACTCATCCATCCACCGCCGTTATGAACTTCAGTATATCCGTTTGATTTCAGAATTCCTTTCGCTGAAGCACTTCGCATTCCGCTCGCACAACAAGTGATCACTGGCTTACTCTTGTCTTTGAGTTTATTCAGATTATTGCTCAACGAATCTAACGGAATATTGATTGACCCTTTGACATGTCCGCCGGCATATTCGCTTTTACTTCGAACGTCCACGATGATAGCGCCTTTTTTCATTAGTTCCGCGTAATTGACGGATGGACCGAATCCAAGAAGAGTTTTTAGTTTGTTGATCATGATATTATGCTTTTTGTGATTGAAAGAAGTTGACATCTAACCAGGAACCGCCATTGCAACATTCGATTCCTTCTTGTTGCAAGTAGCCATGGGCCTGCGCGCTTCTTCCACCGGATGCACA
>CAZBYM010000263.1:0-6177 GCA_964495745.1 uncultured Chryseobacterium sp.
ACTCTTTCGAGAATTTCGTTGAAGGCGATTGCAACCGTCTCGCACGTTCTGCAGGTTTCGCAGTTTCGCAAAAGCCGGGTGGAACCGCTTTTAATCCGCTGTTGATTTATGGTGGAGTTGGTTTGGGTAAAACTCACCTGGCTCACGCTATTGGTTTACAGATCAAAAACCTTCACCCTGCTAAAACTGTATTGTACGTTTCTTCTGAGAAATTTACCCACCAGTTTATTGATGCGGTGAAGAACAACAATCAGAACGATTTCATCAACTTCTACCAGATGATCGATGTACTCATTATTGATGACGTACAGTTCTTCGCTGGTAAAGACAAAACGCAGGATGTATTCTTCCATATTTTCAATCACCTTCACCAGACTGGAAAACAGCTTGTACTTACAGCTGACAAACCGCCGGTTGAAATGCAGGGAATGGAACAGCGCTTGCTCTCCCGTTTCAAATGGGGACTTTCTGCAGATCTTCAGATTCCGGCTCTTGAAACGCGTATTGCAATTCTTGAGAAGAAACTTTACATCGATGGAATTGAACTTCCACGTGAAGTAGTGGAATACCTTGCTTACAGCATTACCACAAATATCCGCGAACTCGAAGGCGCATACATTTCCTTGCTCGCTCAGGCTTCTCTGAACAAGAAAGCGATCACTTTGGATCTTGCGAAACAAATGATCGACAAGTTCGTGAAGAACACTGCACGCGAAGTTTCTATCGATTACATTCAGAAAGTGGTTTGCGATTACTTCGATCTTCCTATCGAGCTTCTGAAGAGCAAAACACGCAAGCGCGAAGTAGTTCAGGCACGCCAGATCGCAATGTACTTTGCAAAGAGCATGACAAAATCATCTCTCGCTACAATCGGAATGCATTGCGGTGGAAAAGACCACGCTACAGTTCTTCACGCTTGCCGCACGGTAAATAACCTGATGGATACCGATAAGCGCTTCAGAGCGTATATCGATGAGCTTGAAAAGAAGTTGAGTATTCAATAGTCATACTTCGGCTCCGCTCAGTATGACAAGGATCGGACGATCAGCACTGAGACAACAATAAAAAAGGCCTTCGGAAACGAAGGTCTTTTTTTGTCATACTTCGGCTCCGCTCAGAATGACAATTACCACAAATCAAGATTGTTGCAGAAGGATGTACTGTTCACTTTCTTTTCGAGAGTCACGATCAAAGGACATTGTCATACTGAGCCCTTCCATTCGTCAGTACAGGCTCCACCGAAGTGTGACAATTAAAACCTTTCCTTCACCTCTTCCCTGAAGACCAATCGATATCGCGTTCCTCCATTACTTCTTACCGTAACTTCTCCGTTGATCTGTTCGCACAACATACGAATCAGCAACATGCCTAGGGAATCTGTCTTTTCAAAGTTGACTTCCGGTGGCAAGCCTGCACCATTATCGGCGACTTCAAGCGCAAAAAGATTAGGGCCTATTTTTTTCATGGAAACTTCAATCTCGCCCTCATCTTTCCCTTCGAAAGCATACTTGAGAGAATTGGAAACAATTTCGCTGAGAATTAATCCGAGTGGCACAATTGTGTCCATCTTGAACTCCAAGGCGCTCACATCCGATTTCAAATGAATGTTTTTGTTTGAATCATAAGCATCAATCAACGTGCGAATCAACTCGTCAATGTATCCTACAATATCGATGTTCACCAGATTCTTACTCTGATACATTTTCTCGTGAATCAAAGCCATCGAATTAATTCTGTGTCGCAGATCTTCGAACAACGACAAGACGCGCGGATCATTGATGGTCTCTGCATGAAGATTCAGTAAGCTGGAAATGATCTGGAGATTATTTTTTACACGATGATGGATTTCCTTCAACATAAGCGACTTTTCCTCGTTCTGCTTCGAGATTTCAAGAGTTCGCAAATGAATTTCCTCTTCGAGAACTTCCTTTTGTCGCTTAACAATCCTGTTGCGAAGGATAGTGATATAATAAAGTGCGCCACCTAAAGTCACCACAACCAATAGCACAAACCACCACGTTGCCCAGAACGGAACCGGTGGAGGAAGAATAGTGATCAAACAACTTTCAGCTGGTTCTTTGTTCCAGATATTTTGTCCATTCCCAGCTATGACACGGAAGAGATATTTTCCAGGCGGAAGATTCGAATATGTAATCTCTGTTTGTGGAGTAATCGGTTGCCAAATCGAATCAAATCCAACAAGCATAAATTTGTAACGGATACTCCCTGGACTTTGCAAATGAATTCCTTCATACGTGAACGTGAGGTGATTGTGATCGTGCTCAAGCGTTAACTCAGAAGGAAGTTGGTACCATCCATTCTGTTGCGCACCCGACCAAGTCCAGTCAGTTTGTTCAAGGAAAAGACGAATTCCTGTGAGTTGAATTCCCGGCTCAGCTAAATCAGCAAGATCATTATTAGGATTGTAACTGATTACTCCTTTCACTGTTCCAAACCAGAGATATCCTGCGCGAGTCCTACACACAGCTCGAGAGTTACACTCTATTCCACGAAAGCCTTCGTTCTTGCCGTAGTTACGCACAGAAACAAATTGACCCGTTCCATTCAACGTAACACAATCTAATCCTTTGTTGGTTCCAACCCAAAGCCTTCCTTGTGCATCGAACTCAATCAGATAAACTGTGTTCGAAGCAAGTCCATCATCCTGATCATACGAATAGAATTGTGTTCCATCGAAACGCATCACACACATGTCCGTATGAAACCAAATATTTCCTTGTGCGTCTTGTTTTATCGATCCTACATACGAGTTGCAAAACTTCTGATCCATGAAAGTGGAAAAATTTGTTCCGTCGTACTTCACGATTCCGGATCCAGTTCCAATCCAAATATTTCCGCTTTTGTCCTCGAAAATATCATGAACATAATCCTGGGGCAGGCTTTTTGAAGCGACAGTGTAATTCTCCATCGTTGTTCCGTTGTACTTGAACAATCCACTTCCCCATGTTCCAATCCACAAATTTCCTTTGCTATCTGCACATAAGGCACGTACGCGCATTCCTGCAAGCAATGTTTTTACCGGCCTGTCTCCAACAATACACGTCGCTCCGGAATAATGTCCAACCCAAACTTTGTTAGTAGAATCTTCACAAACAGCAACAGGTTGTTTGAAAGGAATTCCGCCATTGAGGATAGGACGTGATGCTGATCCATCAAACTTATAGAGACCATCTGAATTCGAACCAACCCACATGTTCCCAATGTGATCTTCGAAAATTCTGAATACGGAGAACGAACCCATTCCCGGTTCATCATGATAATACGTGAATGCTTCACTCCGCAACTTCACAAGACTTTGCTCAGTTGTAGCCATCCAAATATGCCGAGTGTCGTCTTCAACAATCATGTGCACATTGTCAGCTTGCAGTCCGTTAAGGCGATTGTACAGTGTAATGATTCCGGTCACGTCATAACGAATCACCATATTGTTCAGTGTTCCGAACCACATAGCACCCGCATAATCACAAATGATCGTAGAAACTTTTTTCTCGCGCAGCAGAGTCGTTAATCCGTTTTCAGACCATGTTTTGGAAGAATGTCTGTAGACTAACAAGCCGTTTTCTCTTCCCACATACAATAATCCCGTTTGGTCACTGGCTATAGAAGTTATGTTGCTTCCAGGAATCCCGGATGCAAGCACTGTTTCCTGCAGTTTATTGTCTTTCATTAAGTACAATGCGCTATCAGCTCCAACCCAAATCATGCCGGAGCGATCGATGTGTAGAGCCGTTACATTATTTGCATTCGTTATTTTTCGCACTATCTCATCAGCAAGATTCAGCTCATAAAGACCGTCAGGAGTACCAATCAACAATCGATCTGACAAGGCCAATAAACATGCAACGGAATTATTGCCCAGACCTTTGGTATTGTCAAAACGCGTGAACACTTTTCCATTGAATCGCGATACACCGGCATTCGAAGTTCCGAACCACATATTGCCAGATGAATCTTCCGCAATCACTGTGACTATCGTTCCTTCCAGGCCTTGCTTGTGACTGTATTCTGCGAATTCTATTCCATCGAAACTACACGCACCTCCTCCAGCAGTACCAATCCATAAATAACCGCGACTATCCTGAAAAACGGAACGTGCTTCTGACTGCGACAATCCTTCTTCTACTGAATAAGAAAGGAAATCAAGTTTCTGCGCAAAAGCAGAAGCACTTAGAAGCAGCGCAACTACTAATCCATAACTACGAAACATTCTCGAATCGTTGCTCAACTGTGTGGGGTGTTACAGGTACTCACGAAAATACGGTATTAATTCGAAAGACAACTTTGAAGATTATCAATATTGCTCCTATTTTTGATACAACTTACGTTATGAAAATACTAATGGTTTGCCTCGGCAATATTTGTCGTTCACCTTTAGCGGAAGGAATTCTGAGGTTTCATCTGGAGAAAGAAGGAATTGATCGGGTAATAGTTGATTCTGCTGGAACTTCAGGCTGGCACAATGGCGAACATCCTGATAGCCGATCGGTGCTCAACGCGCGAAAAAATGGAGTGGATATTTCCAAACTTATCTCTAGAAAATTTATCGCTGCCGATTTCGATACTTTTGATCGGATCTTTGTAATGGATCAGTCCAACCACCGCGATGTGCTTTCACTTGCGACGAAAAAAGAACATGAATCCAAAGTTGAGATGCTACTGAATATTTCAAATCCCGGTTCGAACAAAGCTGTTCCTGATCCATACTATGGTGGAGAAAATGGTTTTCAGGAAGTTTTTGATCTTGTTGATGCTGCTTGTATTGAACTCGTAAAACAAATCAAGACGAAACAATGAACAAAGGAATACTTTATTTGATTCCGGTTCCACTTGGCGAATCAGCAGATCCGCAATTGGTGCTTACTACTTCTGTTTTGGAAATAACACGCTCACTTCGATTTTTCATTGCGGAAAATTCAAAATCCTGTCGTGCTTTTTTGAAAGCCGCACAGAATACAATTCCTCTTCAGGAAATTCATGTTGAATCTTATGGAAAACACGAGCGTAAAGAAATGTCAACAAAACATTTTCTGAAACCTCTTCTCGATGGACACAATGTTGGTTTAGTTTCTGAAGCCGGTTGTCCGGCTGTTGCAGATCCTGGTTCTGAAATTGTTCGCGCGGCGCATGAAAATGGAATTCGTGTTGTACCGTTCGTCGGGCCTTCTTCTCTTCTGCTGGCATTAATGGCTTCCGGATTCAATGGACAACAGTTTCGTTTTCATGGATACATTCCTATTGACAAAGTAGAACAAATGGAATGGATTCAACTGATGGAAAACGATGCGAACCGTCATGAGATCACTCAGATTTTTATTGAAACTCCTTTCAGGAATATGCCAATGTTTGAAGCATTAATGAAATCGTTGCACCCAAATACCATGCTTTGTATTGCTTCAGCATTGACTTTGCCGGAAGAGAAAATTGTTTCGAAAAAAATCAGCGAGTGGAGGAAATCTCCTCTGCCGGAATTGCATAAAGTGCCGGCGGTTTTTCTGATAGGAAAATGAACAATTTGTTAATGGGTTAATGAGATAATGGGTTAATGAGAACATGTCTTGAAATCTACGAGTGAAATAAATTCTCCTGCCTACTCGATTTGGAGATTAGCAAATTACCCCATTCTCTAATTAGCATATTACTCTAAAAGTTTCACACCCGCCACATACAACTCATCAAATCTTTTCTCGAGTTCCTCATGCGTTCCACGAACTTTGTCAACTACGGCTCTAGCCCAAACGAGATAATCCATCCTGCGTCGTAAATCCCATTCTCCCGGAGGAGCGTAAAGAATATCGTAAACGTTACAAATCTTGTCGCAAATCCGCAGGAGTTTTCCTTCGGACGACAACAAATGAACTTCATTGAGCTGAATGCGTTTTCGTTCTTCTTTGGAAAGCGATTTATCGTCTGTGAGTTCATCCACAAGTTTTGCAACATGCGATCCGAACATTTTACTGATCTCTGCAGATGTGATATGCGTGTCTTCCACAACATCATGAAGAACTGCGGCAATCAAAACATCCTGTGGACAATTCGCAACATGCGTCGCAACAAGATTCATTACTTCCAGAGGGTGATTGACGTAAGGAGTCTTGCCGTCTTTTCGGTGCTGACCCGAATGCGCTTGGGCTGCGAAAACAATCGCTCTGGTCAACT
>CAZBYM010000264.1:0-6176 GCA_964495745.1 uncultured Chryseobacterium sp.
GGTGAATGGAAGTATGAATGTATACATCGATCCGGCGAATATTAGTGATATGAAATTGACTATTACGAATTCAATCGGACAAACGGTTTTTACGCAAAACTATTTGCAAACTGCAGTCACGTATACAATCGATCTCAATGGCTGGTCATCCGGATTGTATTTCTTGCGCGTTCAATATGGAACCAAATTTCACAATGAGCCATTTGTGATCGGTGGTGAATAAAATCGTAAAATGTGTATTGAATTGGCGCATTAGTAGAATTGTAATAGAATTTTAGTGCCGAGCAGTTGTTTTTTATAAATTGCCGTACTAATTCAACTTCTAATTATTTCACTATGTTGCAGAAATCAATCACATTTTATCCTCAACTGTTTATTTCGCTTGTAATTCTACTTGTATTTTCAGCATGTTCTGGCGACAATACTAACAGTTCAACAGTAGAGAAACCGGAAGTTTCTTCTGAAACTGAAAAGGAAACACAATCATCTGGAGGTTGTTGTTTCTCAGTGGAAAGTGAATTTGCACAGTTTATTCCGAAAGGTTCAAGTCGATTTATTACAACTTCAGATAAATTTTCCTGCAGATTTTTCTGTGAGAAAGATCAGGATCGTCCACGAGCAACTGCAAGCAATAAATATCAAGTTGACACAACCGTATTTTCGGATCCGTTGAATTACAAATACATCAGTGTAGAAATTGAAGATTATTGTGGTATGCCAGATGAATTGAAAGCGAAGCAAGAGAGAATGCGCAAAACTGCAATGGACGGCGGAGCAAAGAGCACCAATATAACAGTTGCCGATATCAAAGAAGACGGACTCTATTATGGGTATACTTATCTTGATGTTACAAAGGGTAACAATAGCCAAAACTTTTTGATTAACGTTGTCGTTGACGATCGGTTTCGTGTAAGTGTAACTGGAATCGATCACACGCGCCTGGATCTAGGAATGGAATTGCTGAAACAAGTTCCGCTGAAAGAACTTGCATCGTTCGGGAAGTAGATTACATTTTTTGGAATCAAAACCAGAACGGAAACGCCTCTGAATAGACGTACAACGTTATTGAACTTGCAATTTTTTGAGAAAAGCCTTTCCTGAAGTAATAGGGAAGGCTTTTTTATTGGAATATAACGTCTGTCTCACGATCGAATTTCTACCTTCGTACAATATGAAATCAATTCTAGTCATAGGAGCGGGAAGGTCAGCATCAGCGTTAATTACTTATTTGTTGAATCATGCTGTGCAACACGCATGGAATGTCAGAGTTGGCGACATGAATGAAGAATTTGCGAAAGATCGTGTTGGTCAACATTCCTCTGGAACAGCTTTTCGTTTTGATATCACTGACCAAAAGCAACGGGAGGAAGAAATTCAAATCGCTGATCTTGTAGTTTCAATGTTGCCAGCTACTATGCATGGACAAGTTGCACAGGATTGTGTAAGATTCGGAAAACATCTTGTTACGGCTTCTTACGTTTCAGAAACCATGCGCAGTTTGCATGATGAAGCGAAAAGGAAAGGAGTAATTCTCCTCAATGAAATCGGACTTGATCCAGGCATTGATCACATGTCTGCCATGCAGGTGATAGATTCAATTCATGAGCGCGGAGGTGAACTGAATGCGTTCTACTCGTATTGCGGCGGACTCGTTGCTCCGGAATCGAATGATAATCCATGGGGATATAAATTCTCATGGAATCCACGCAACGTTATTCTCGCCGGACAAGGAACTGCTCAATTCATTGAAGATGGCAAGTACAAATATCTTCCGTATCAGCGATTGTTTGCTGAAGCCAAATCAATAGAAGTAAAAGGTCACGGAAGTTTTGATGCATACGCCAATCGCGATTCGCTTTCATATCGGTCTGTCTATGGATTGGAAACTATTCCAACAATGCTTCGCGGAACATTGCGTGCAAATGGTTTCTGCAAGGCTTGGGATATTTTCGTGAAGCTTGGACTTACGGATGATTCCTGGAAATTGAAAAACGCCAGTGAGCTATCGTACGCGCAATTAGTTGAAGCATTCTTGCCAGCAGGAATCGGTTCACTGAAACAACGTTTGGCGCATCTTGCTGGAGTGGAAGAAGGAGATTCTTCACTTTCGATGATAGAATGGACAGGAATTCTCAGTGATGAAAAAACTCCATTGAAGGAAGCTTCGCCTGCGCAGATTCTGCAAGAGTTGCTCGAGCGCAAGTGGAAACTAAATCATGGCGACAAAGACATGATTGTGATGCAGCATATTTTTGAATATACGTTGAATGGCAAGAAGCATGAACACACTTCTTCATTGGTTGTTAATGGAGAAGATGAAGTTCGTACTGGAATGGCAAAAACGGTTGGCACTCCTGCAGCAATTGCGGTAAAATTAATTTTGACGGGAGCGTACAAAGCGAGTGGAGTAGTGGTTCCAGTGAAGAAGGAGCTTTATGAACCTGTTCTGGAGGAGTTGAAGGCGTTTGGGGTAATTTTTGAGGAAGTTGAGAATTGAAACATCCGTGGAATTCACTAAATTTGATAAAGCGATTTCAATAATGATTTCAAAGAAAAAACTACTCCTTTCTATAAAAGATTTGCCATCGACTTTTTCGATTGATGAGCTTCTTGATCATTTACTATTTCTCCAGAAAGTTGAAACAGGTTTGAATCAATCTGTAAAGGGGAAGACCGTTACAACGCAACAGGCCAAGGTTAAGCTGAAGAAATGGTTAAAGTAAATTGGACGCCACAGTCGATTGTTGACCTTGAAAGTATTGCTGAATATATTTCGAAAGACTCATTACATTTTGCCAGAATACAAGTTGCTCGATTTTTAGAGTTCATCACTATTCTCGAATCAAATCCGATGGCAGGTCGCGTAGTTCCTGAATTTGGAATTAGATCGATTCGTGAGATCATTGTTGGAAATTACAGAATTGTTTATCGATTGGTTTCCAAAACCCAGATTGATATTTTGACTGTTCACCACAGCGCGAGAAAGCTTCGCAAATCTTTCATCCAGGAATGATCCTTATACAGCGAAAGGGAAACGTTATTATCTGCAATATGAATCGGTTCGCAATTCTATTATTTGTTGTTTTGTTAACGGGGTGCTCTTACGATTATTTCAGCAAAAGGGAAAAGCGGAAGGTTAATTCGATTCGCAATAGTGTTGTTGTTCAGAATCAGCTTGGCCAGTTGCGGTCAATGGATTCGCTATTATTTACTGAAGGACGAACTGTAATAATTCATCCTTTAATGTGCAACAAATCCGGGACGGGTGTCTACTCATATAATATCAGTATGATTCATTTCGGATATGTACATTACTTTGTTTACCGCAACGACTCGGTGATTAGAATTCCTCGTGACAATGAAGACTCGTTGTGCCAGACGGTTCGACAATTTCTGGTGGAAAACGAGTTCGGTAGGCGGGAAATCAAGATAGCCATAAAGAAACTGAAATTGACTTATGTCATTAATATTACTGACACTTTCTGATCTGGGAACCAGAAGCGAATTCGCCGCTTGAGACAACTTCAAAGCATCTGCAGAATAAATTTGCAAATCGGTCAACACAGAAACGAATTGATTTTGATTTATTAACACTAATCCCGCAAGGGTTTAAACCCTTGCGGGATTAGTGTTAATAAATTCCTTAACTTTCTTCTATGAAAAATTCAAATCCGCTTGTAAAAGCTCTAACAATTTCTTTTTTCGCGATTCTCATCGGCGGTTTCGTTGCTTTTCGTGCAGGAGCATTTGAATCTTTCATGAATGAAGAAAGAAGTGCCGGTAATTATTCAGGAGAAATGTCATTTGTTGATTCTCCTGTAAAAGATACAACTGAGAAGGAAGTGATGATGTCCGGCTCTAAAGCAATGGTTATTCTTGACCATGAGAAGGAAAAAACACCTCAGGACACTACTAAGAAAAAAACTTCCGGAGATACAGGAGCGCGGAATTCAAATAATCCGAATCAAACCCAAACTCCACCAAAAAACATCAATATGCCTGTCTACATGGGCGGATCAAAGTCAGGACCTGTATTTACTCCTAAGCCTGATACGCAGCAACAGCAGCAGCAGCAAAAGCCGAAGTAGTTCGTAATTCTTGAATCATGGACTACGCGCAAATCATTCTCGCTACCGGGGCTAGTTTACTTTTTCTGGCAATTGTTTTTATTCCGATGGAGAAAGTTTTTCCAGCGAAGCCAGATCAAAAAACTTTTCGCCCGAAGTGGATTGTAGATCTCTGTTTTTTTCTTGGACAATATTTGGTGTGGAGTGGATTGGTTTTCTGGGTGCTCACTTTTTTTAGCGAATGGATTCAGGGAATTGTTCCGCAAAATTTTCGCGATTCAGTTGCATCACAACCTTGGTGGTTGCAGGTGACAGAAGTTATCGTGTTAAGCGATGTAATTATTTATTGGGCACACCGCTTACAACACAAGGCAGATTTCCTCTGGAGATTTCACAAAGTACATCACAGTGCGGAACATCTCGATTGGCTCGCCGCACATCGGGAACATCCATTGGATTCTATTTACACGATTGGATTGATTAATCTACCGGCTTTCATTCTTGGATTTCCTTTGGAAACGATTGTCGGACTAATTGCGTTCCGTGGAATATGGGCAATATACATTCACTCAAACGTTCGAGTGCGCCTTGGTCCGTTGCGAATGCTGATCGGTTCTCCTGAACTGCACCATTGGCATCACGAATTAGAACGCGATCGAGGCAACTATGCAAATATTTCGCCGCTCATGGATTACATATTCGGAACGTATACATGTCCTGATCATGAACCGGAAAAGGTTGGAATCAAGGAGGTGTTTCCGAAGAGTTATGTTGGACAGCTTGTTCATCCGCTGTTGCCTGAACCAATAGGGAAGAAGGTGTTTCAAATCAAAGAATCTGAGAAGGAAGCAGACCAACAAAAAAGTCCCACCGTTTAGGAAGGACTATTAAATACTTTCTCGTAGAAAAATCTAAACCTATTTTGGTTTTACTAAATCAAAAATTTTTCCGCCGGCTTTTTGTTTTAGGGAGTCTGTGTTAGGAGCCAAGTTGGGAGCTTCAACAGCCTTCTTCGCTTTTTGAGTTCCGGCTTCATCGATGGTAAGGCTGGTTGGATTAACGTCGACAACTTTAGCCGCTGCACTAGCTGGAGTTTTTGCTTTCTGCGTTCCCGCCTCATCAATTGTTAATGAAGTTCCAGGACTGGCTTCTAAACTACCAGCACCGCCTGGAGCATCAGGAGCTGTTTCAGTGGCTTTTGTTGGACTCTCAGCTGGCTTATCTGCTTCAGGTTGTTCGTCTTTTTTAGCTTCCCCAGCTTCTTTCGGTGCAGGAGCTTCTTCTACTTCTTTAGGACGTTCAAGACCTGAAGGCGCTTTAGTTGAATCGGCACTTTTGTTCGTGTTACCATGAGTTTTGCCTTTTGAAGTTCCCGGCTCGTCAATGGTAATTTCTGCAGCGCCGCTTCCACCTTCATCTGTTGGTTTCGAAACCGAAGTTGAATCTGTCTGTTCGGATTCACTTTTTTTCTTCTTTTTCTTCTTATCACCGCCTTGAGCAAAAGAGTCCTGAGCAAGCAATATTGCGCCAAATAATACGAGAAGAGTAAAGAGCCTTTTCATTGGAGTAGGTTTTGTATTAAATATTGCCCAAAAGTAATGCCAAAAATCGAATGTTTTACTTGGACAGTTCGAGCGCTTCGTTAACTGAGATTTGTTCGCCTTTGAAAAAAGCAATAACGAAGCAGTCAGGGAAGCCTTCAGCACGCATTTTATCGCGCAATGCAGTTATTTCTTTGTAATCTGCAGTATTTCCAACTGTGTATCTGTTCAATCCTGCACTCGTTAATGTTTTTTGCAATCCTGCCACTTTGTCAAGCTTGGCTTTCTGATCCACAGGAGGTTCGTTTTTGAAAACACCAAGTTGAACTTTGAATTCTACATTCGTTTTAGGGGCATTCACTTTTGCTGTATCAACTGGCTGAGGCTCCTGCTTCATGTAAATCGCGCCTGCATTTTCAAGTGGAACTCGCTTGCCCTGTTTATAAGCGACGATAAATGCACCGCTGTAACCCTTCACAAGCAATTGAGCCTTAGCATCAGAAGCTTGCTGAAATGAAGTATAAGAACCCGAAACATATTTATACAATCCATCATCCGTTTTGAAAAC
>CAZBYM010000265.1:0-6167 GCA_964495745.1 uncultured Chryseobacterium sp.
TTCTATCACTTTTTTTATATCTACATCATAAGGATTTCTCCTGTTGATTAACCTTCCAGTCGGATGCCCAAGAATGTCTATAAATTTATTATCTAGAGCATTTAAAATTCTTTTAGTCATTTCCTCTCTAGAAGCTTTAAACCTTGAATGTATTGAGCCAACAATAACATCCATTTTTTTCAGCAGCTCTTCATCATAATCCGGATTTCCTTCTGAAGTTAAACTGATTTCAGAGCCTGAAAAAATTTTTATACCGGAAATTTTTTTATCAATTTTTTTGATCTCTTCTATATGCTTTAACATTTCTTTTGAGCTAAGCCCAGAAGCAATTCTTTCAGAAACAGAATGGTCAGTTATTGCAATATAAGCATATCCTAGTTTTTTTGCTTCTTCTGCCATTTCTGCAATTGTATTATTGCCGTCACTAGCTTTTGTATGGGTATGAAAATCTCCTTTAATGCTATTGTAAGAAATCAGTTTTGGAAGCTTATGCTTAAGACCAATTTCAACTTCTCCAGTATCTTCTCTTATTTCTGGCTCCCTTCACATTGGGTGCCCAGAAACTCTTTGTGGGAGATATCAGCGAGTATCCTGCTAACATGGTAACTTATGGTTTCGATGAGAACGGTGATACTATGCCCAAAATCGCGCATTACACCTGCATCATTGTAGCTGACAAGATTTTCAAAAACAAACGTGATCAAATCAAGTGGGATAAGTTGAAACGCGATGTAAAAAAAGCATATCCGTTTGCGATTCTTGCCAAAATGAAACTCGCTGAGATGGATTCACAGTTGGTTCTGATTTCAGGTGAAAAAGAACGCAAAGATTTCAACGAAAAATGCGAGAAAGAATTGACGGATCAGTTCGAAGCTGATATGCGTTGCCTGACTAACGCTCAGGGAAAAATCCTTTTCAAATTGATCGATCGCGAGACAGGATCTACGACTTATCAGTTAATCAAACAACGAAGAGGTTCGTTCTCTGCGTTTATGTGGCAAAGTGTTGCCTTCGTGTTCGGAAACAATCTGAAATCAGAATACGATCCGGAAGGTGATGATAAGCTCATAGAAGAAGTGGTTGTATTGATTGAGTTAGGAATAATCTAATTTCTACTTCTGAATTCTTTCCTCCATTTTAACCATTTCAATCCACACTTCTCTCCCTGCTCTATGAGCAATCGAATTTTCACATGCTTTCATTTGTCGAATTTCAAATTTTTCATGAAAAAGTTGTGTGTATTCTGCTTTGTTACCTCCGAAGGGCGGTCCTTCTGTTCCTCTGTCTTCATCAAAGAGTAATCCGGCAAGGACTCCTCCCGGTTTTAGGAGCGAATACATTTTCTCGACATAATTTTTTCTGAGCAACGGATCAAGTGCACAAAAAAATGTCTGTTCAAGAACAAAGTCGAAAGGTTGCGTATTAACCTCAAAAAAATCAGATGTGATGAGATGCGTTTTCGGAAAGGACGGCACTCTTTCATGAAACTGGCGTAACGCTTCACTGGCGTAATCAACAACAAACACATTGACAAATCCATTCTTGTGTAAATACTCCGCTTCATAAGCGTTTCCGCACCCGGGAATCAAAATACGAACGTCTTTTCCGGTGATAGTTTTGACGAATTCAACAATCGCCGGTGATGGATACCCTATATCCCATCCCGTATCCTGGGTCATCCAACGTTCATTCCAGAATTCTTTGCTCAGCTTTTTCGATTCCATCTTTCAATATTAACAAGTATGATTTTACGTTTCACAATTTTATCGAATTGTTCAAAATTCCATCTGTTTCATTGACGATGGAACGGCATTTGCCTGTAAACTTACATTCCGCTTTATGAAAGACTACATTGAAGTTGATGTGAAAGTAAATCCTCGACAACCGGGTTCAGATTTCCTTGTGACTGAGTTAGCGGAAAATGGATTTGAAAGTTTCGCAGATACCGATTCCGGATTTCAAGCTTGGATTCCGAAAGATCTATTTTCTGAAGAATCCCTGCGTATTGTCGCTGATTTGGATAGTGAGCTTGGCACAGCGGCGTGTACTTGGAAATTAATTCCAGGCCAAAACTGGAATGCCGAATGGGAAGCGTCATATCAACCTGTTAACATTGGAAATCATTTACGAATCAGGGCGCCTTTCCACGATTCTGACCCAAATGCGGCGATTGAGCTCATAATTCGTCCTCAACAATCGTTCGGCACCGGCCATCATCCTACCACAATGTTAATCGCTGAAAAGTTATTAACAATGGCATTGGCTGAGCGTTATATACTGGATCTCGGTTGTGGTACTGGAGTGCTGGCGATTCTTGCCTCCAGGCTTGGAGCGGGAAAAGTTGACGCAGTAGACATCGAATCGCTTGCAGTGGAAAATGCAATTGAAAATGCTCAACACAACAGCATTAATTCAATTACGTTTTGTCAAGGCGATACAAGTTGCTTACACGGGAAGAAATATGATGTAGTGATTGCGAACATTAACAAAAATATTTTGATGAGTGCTATTCCCGATTTTACTTCTTCAATAAATTCGGGCGGAGATTTATTGCTCAGTGGATTTTTTGGTATGGATTGCGAAGCGCTGGTAAATGCTGCTAGATTGGATTTTGATTTGCAGGAAATTAAACATAACGGAGAATGGGCAATGATTCATTTCCGAAGAAAAAATTAATGATTATGAGATCAGCGCAGATACTTTTTGTTTTTCTACTCGCTTCATTGGGGATGAGCTCAAATGCTTTTGCTCAGACCATGCCCAAATCGTTCTCAGAAGATAACGTAAAGTTCATTGAGGAAATGCGCGATTTCTTCGAAAGCAATGAGAAGAAGGAAGGCAAAGATTTCATTGACGATTTCAACGAACAGTACTGGCTAACCGGAAAAGTAACCGAGGATATGAAACAAGCCATGTACAAGAATACCAATGCCATGGCGAAGAAGAAATTCAAACCTTCACCGGAGTATTATGCTTATTTCAACGCTATCAAGTTTATCATTGATAAGAGAATTCCTATGTCCACGTTCAACGACTGGCAAGTCTGTTTTATGAACGTAAGCAACAATAAAAATCAAAAACCATTTTCCGACTTTATCATGATGAGTGAAGATCTTTTTCGTGATAACACATTCTATGACGCACCTTCCGGAAGCTGGCAAGCAATAGGAGGAACATGGAAGTTTATGTGTGATACAGTTCCGCAGATTCGCTTTACGAATATCACATTGAAAGGAGTCGGAAAGAACGACAGCTCGCTTATTTATAACACAACCGGAACATACAATGTCTCCAAGCAAACATGGATTGGCAAGGGCGGAAAAGTAGATTGGAAACGCGCAGGTCTGAAAGAAACCGAAGTGTATTGCGAACTCAACAATTACAATATCGCTTTGAAAAGCATGAGTTATGTTGCAGATACCGTAACATTTTACAACAAGATTTACTTTAAGGAAAAACCGCTTATCGGAAAACTCACGGAACGCTTGACACCTGATGTCAGCGCAGCAACTGCACAGTATCCAAAGTTTGAATCCTACAGCAGCCGTTATCAAATTAAGTCAATGTATCCGAATGTTGATTATGAAGGTGGATTTACTCAGGTTGGGTTCAAATTCATTGGATCCGGAAGTAAAGACGCTCCGGCATTCTTTATGTTCAAGCGTAACGGAAAAAATTTCCTTTATGCTTCTTCAATGAGCTTCTCCATTACCAATGAAAAAGTAACAAGTCCAAATACCAGTGTTAAGTTTTTCCTTGATGCAGATTCAATTGTTCATCCGCTGGTCGACTTCAAATACTTTGTAGATAGTTCCAAAGTCACATTGTATCGTTCTAATGATGGAGCTTCGCAGGCACCTTATTACAATTCATTTCACAAAGTGAATATGTATGTCGAGCAGATTGTTTGGAAGACAAGTGAACCTACAATTACCATGGGAACCTTGCCCACCACAACTCAGGCTGAAGCACAATTTCCGTCTGTAGATTATTACCGCCAATATCTTTATGATCGTTTGCAGGGAATGGACATGATTCATCCTCTTATCAAAATCAGAAATTTTGTGCGCGATGAAAATGGAGGAATTACAACTTTTCCTGCTGTTGATCTTGCACGATATTGGAAGTTGCCTGTTGAACAGTTGCGTCCAACAATCATGAACCTTTCGAATCAGGGATTTTTAATTTTCGATCCGGTTACTGACATGGTCACGTATCTTGAAAAATGCGACACCTACATCGCAGCACGTGCCGGCAAAAAGGATTACGACAATATCATGTTCGAATCGAAAGTTACACCTGGCGCACCCAATGCGAAACTGAACTTGCTGAACTATGATCTCACAATTTTCGGTGTACAGGAAGTTGCTTTGAGCGATTCACAAAATGTGGTTGTGTTCCCAGAAGGCGACAGAATCATTCTCAAGAAAGATAGAAACTTCACATTCGAAGGTTCGATTATGGCTGGTCGATTCGACTACTACGGAAAACTTTTTGTTTTCAACTATGCAAACTTTGCAATCGCCCTCAATAACGTTGACTCCGTAAGAATTTGGGTCGACACACCAGAACGCGATCCACGCGACCCGAAAGGAGGTTTCAAACAAGTGAAAGTCCGAAGTGTAATTGAAAACATGAACGGTGAATTGAAAGTCGATAACCCTGCGAACAAATCGGGATTATGGACGAAGAAGTTTGCGAACTATCCAATTTTCCGAAGTGCGAAACCCGCTTTCGTGTATTACGATCGACCTACAATTCATAAAGGAGTTTATAATCGCGACAAGTTTTATTTCAAGCTCGATACGTTCACAATCGATAGTCTGGACAACTTTCAGAATTCTGCGCTGCACTTTACAGGCACGTTTGAATCGGCGGGAATTTTCCCTTCAATCAGAGACACATTAACTCTCCAGCCCGATTACTCTCTTGGTTTTGTGCGACAAGCGCCTCCTGGTGGTTATCCTATGTATGGTGGTAAAGCAAAATTCACCAATACGATGAGCCTTTCGAACAAAGGTCTTCATGGAGAAGGTCAGATTGATTACATCACTTCTACTGCTATTTCTAAGGACTTTATCATGTTTCCAGATTCTGTGAATGGAATTGCAGAAACATTTGATATCAAAGAGCAGAACATCAAAGGCAAAACGGAATATCCGGATGTCACTGCTAAAAAAGTGTACATCCATTGGATGCCGAAGAAGGATTACATGCAAGCGACAAATAAAGATTCTGCATTCGTATGTTACAAGGGTGAATCAAAAGTGAAGGGTACTTTAACATTGGGGCCGAAGAGTTTGAGTGCGAATGGCCAGATGGATTTTTCCAACGCTGAAATGCTTTCTAAAAATATGGTGATGAAACATCATAATGTTGATGCGGACACCGTTGACTTCAACTTGAAAGCTGCCGAGTTGGCGAGTATGGCATTTCAAACGAAGAATTTTAAAGCGCACATCGACTTTGACAAACGTGAAGGTGAATTCAAAGCGAACGGTAAAGGTTCTGTCGTTAGTTTCCCTGTGAATCAGTACATCTGTTACATGGAGAATTTTAAATGGTTTATGGATAAAAGCCAACTTGAACTTAGCGGAAACAAGCCGACGGCAGGAGCGAGTAAAGTTGATCTGACTGGCCCTGAGTTTATTTCTGTTCACCCGAAACAGGATTCGCTACGATTCTTCGCAGAACGGGCGAAGTTCGATTACCAAAATTTCATCATTGAAGCAGAAGTTGTAAAAGAGATTCGTGTTGCTGATGCGAAAGTTATTCCTGACAGCGGAAAAGTAACCATCGAACGCAATGCATACATGCGTCCATTGGAGAATTCCAAAATCGAAGCGAACAGCGTTACCAAATATCACAATCTGTTTAATTGTCACACGGAAATTTTCTCACGAAGAAGTTATACTGCTTCCGGTGATTACGCTTACATCGACGAACTGAAAAAAGAACAGATCATTCACTTCTCTAAAGTTGCACCCGATACTTCCGGACAAACATACGCTGAAGGATTTATCACAGATTCTTCTCAATTTGCACTGAGCCCGGCCTTTAATTATCAAGGAAAAGTAATTCTTGCGGCCAACAACCAGTTTCTTGTGTTTGAAGGAACAGTTGGATTGCAACACGATTGCGCAATCGGTAAAAAACGGTTGAAGTTC